>NZ_JBEZJL010000005.1:110352-195850 GCF_040651755.1 Actinomadura sp. NPDC048394
ATGGCGGTGCTGATGGCGAGGCGGATGGCGGGGCGTCGTATCTGGAGCTGGCGGCGCGGGAGGCGTTCGAGGGCGGGCTGCGACTCGTCCTGGACGGCATCGAGGCGGCGATCGCCCGCGTCGCCCCGCCGGAGGGCTGACGGGCCACGCCCTCGGACGTGAGCTGGATCTCGGTGCGAACCTGTCACATTCGAGGGGTCCGAAGCCCTCATCCTGGTATGGACACTTTCTCTATCGCGCCGCCCGGTGGGGCGGCGGGTGCGTGGGCCGAGCCGGATGCCGGGCGGGCGGCCGCGGGCGTGCTGGGTCTGGCCGGGCCGGCGTTCGTGGACGTGTTCGCGCGCGCGGGGCATGCGGCGTTCCGCCGGGATCTGGAGCGGCTGGCGGCGGCAGCGGCGGCGGGCCGGGCGCACGCGCCGCACGTGCGGGCGGGCTGGGAGAACCTGAAGCAGCAGTTGCGCCTGCATCACGATCTGCAGGAGGGCGCGTTGTGGCCGCGGGTGGAGCGCGCGGTGGCGGGCCATGCGCCGGAGCTCGGGGTGGTGTCGGAGCTGCGGTCGGAGTACGCCGGGATCGGGCCGCTGGTGGTGGCGCTGGACGCCGCGTTGGAGGACGGCGGCCAGGGGGCGGGTGAGGTCGTGGCGGCGGTGCGCGCGTTGCGAGCGGCGCTGGAGGTGCATCTGCGGCACGAGGAGGCGGGTGTGCTGGCGCTGGCGCGGCGGGTGCTCGGCCCGGCGGACTGGGCGGGGTTCGCGGGCGACGCGGTGTCGGCGTGCACGTCGGGCGGCGGCGGGTGCGGTGAGGGGACGGTGCCGTGGATGGTGGACGGGATCGCGCCGCTGGAACGCAGCCGGTTCCTGACGGCGCTGCCGCGGGAGGTGCGGGAGCTGAACCGGATGCGGTGGGAGCCGCGTTACCGCAGGCGCCGCCTGTGGAGCGTCTGACGACCGGCCCCGCAGTGTCACCAGGGGACGGCGCGGACGGTGACGTGCCGGTCGGCGGGGTTGTAGTACGACATCAGCAGTGCTTCGGGGGTGCTGAGCTCGGGGTGGCCGATGAAGGCGCGGCACTGGTCGTTGCCGGTGCCGCCCGAGCAGGGGACGGCGCCTTGTCCGGCGGGGCGCCAGGGGCCTTGCGGGGCGGGCGCGCGCCACAGCCGGTACCGGCCGTCCAGTCCGCGCTGCTCGATGAGGACCAGGCCGTGGCCGGCGGCGGTGTAGTCGGCGATGTGGACGGCGGCGGGCGCGGCGCCGGGGGCGATGGTCTGGGCGCGTGAGGCGTCGGGCGTCCACCCGGTGGGGGACCAGTAGCGGTAGGCGGACGGGTCGCGCCAGGCGGCGGGGTTCGCGGGGACGCGGGCGAGGGTGACGCGGCCTGTGGCGCAGGCGCCGACCGTCCAGGTGTCGCAGGCCGACCCGTACAGGTAGAGGTGGCCGTCGCGCAGGACGGGGGAGCCGAGGGTGAGCTGGAACGGCAGGCCGCCGGGGACGGTGAACACGCGGGTCTGGCCCTGCAGGGTGCGGTCGGCGGGCCGGTAGGCGGCGATTCCGTATCCCTGGGGGGTGATGGTGGTGCCGTGGACGCACACGTCGGTGTAGGTGAGCAGCACGGTGCCGTCGGCGGGCATGGGGGCGGCGCCGGAGATCCAGGAGGCGCTGTAGGCGGTGCCGGGGATGTGGCAGGGGGCGCCGCCGGGCAGCTGGAGGCCGGGCGGGGTGGCGAGCAGCGCCTGCGGCGGCCCGTCGCCGGGCGCGGCCGTCTCGGGGGTGCCGGGGGTGGGGAGTTCGGTGAGGTCGGTGGGGACGCGTCCGGGGGCGGCGGTGCCGGTGGCGGCGGTCGCGCCGAGCCACAGGCCGGGGCGGGTGCCCTTCCAGGTGGAGTCGCAGAACAGCCAGAGGCTGCGGTGGCCGGTGAGGGGGGTGCTGTAGCCGCAGTCGCGGTCGATGGTGTTGCCGGGCGCGGCGGTCTCGTAGCGGGACAGGACGCGGGCGGGCGGTGCGGCGCCGGTCGGGTGCGGGGGCCGCTGGTACAGCAGGACGGTGACGATCGCGGCGGTGGTGAGCAGCGCCGCGGTGAGGAGTGCGGCGGGCGGGCCCAGGGTGCCGCGCCCGGGTGGTGCGGGCGGGGCGGCGGGTGCGGGGCGGGCCGTGCGGGGGTTCATGCGGCGGTCCCTCCCCTCTGGGGGTGCGGCGGCTTCCGGGTGCCAGGGTCGCGTGCCGGTGCGTGCGGCGGCAACCCCGGCCGCGCCGGTGGGCCGCGCCCTGGGTGGGGGCGGGTCAGAAGCGGGTGGTGAGCAGGGCCAGGACGGCGACGCCGGCGGTGAGCCAGGCGGCGTAGTCGCCGATGTGCCCGGAGTGCAGGGCGTGCAGCCGCGCGGACGTCGCGGCGGCGGCGCGCGCGAGGATCCCGCCGCCGGTGCGGTCGGAGGACCGGCGCCGCACGGCGTGCACGGCGATGAGCGCGGCCAGCAGCAGGGTGGCCAGGAACCCGGCGACGCCGGAGGCGGTCCAGGGGTCGGCGGGCACGGAGTTGGGGTGGGGGACGCGGCCGTCCAGGACCAGGGCGGCGTAGCCGTCGCGGTCGGTGAACATCGCGGCGGCGGCACCGACGGGCCCGCCGGGGATCAGCCCGGCCAGCAGCGCCGCGGCGAGCAGGACCAGGCCGGGGGTGACCATCGTCCAGGGCAGGTTGCGCAGGGTGGGGCGGGTCTCGGGGTCCTCGTGCCCGCCGCCGGCGTCCGGCCGGGCGCCGCGCGCGGGGTCCTCCTCGGCGGGAGTGCCGCGGAACACCCCGAGCCAGACGCGCAGGACGGCGCCGGCGGTCAGCGCGGACGCGGCGATGGCCAGCGGGGTGAACCACCACCAGCCGAGCTCCTCGGCGGCGTGCTCGGTGACGGCGTGCCCGGCGAACAGCCCGGAGGGGGGCATCCCGGCCAGGCCGAGCGCGCCTAGCAGGAACGTGGCGCCGGTGACGGGCATGCCGCGGCCCCGGCCGCGCAGTTCGTGCTCGTCGACGGTCTGGTGCCGGTTGAGCAGGGCGCCGGCGGCCAGGAACAGGGCGCCCTTCACGCCGGCGTGCCCGGCGAGGTAGTAGGCGGTGCCAGCGAGGGCATCGGGCCCGTGCGCGGCGACGCCGACCAGCAGCAGCCCGACGTGGCTGACGGTGGAGTAGGCCAGCAGCCGCTTGATGTGGTGCTGCAGGACGCACATGACGGCGCCGAGCAGCGCGGCGGCGGCGCCGAGGACGGCGATGGCGCGCAGCGGGACGAGCCCGGCGAACGTCGCCCAGTAGGTGCGGGCGATGCCGTAGACGCCGAGCGGCACCATGATGCCGGAGAACAGCACGCAGACGGGGGTGGGGGCGACGGCGTGCGCGTCGGCGAGCCAGAAGTGGAACGGGACGGCGGACGCCTTGACCAGGTAGCCGGTGCAGATCAGCACGAACGCGGCGGTGACGAGCGCGTCGCCGTGCCCGCCGTGCCCGTTGCCGGTGCCGATGAGCTGCCGTCCGGCGGTGGCCAGGCCGAGCTGCCCGGTGCGGGCGTAGACCAGGGCGATCCCGGCGAGGGTGAGGTAGGCGCCGATCGACTGGATGATCCCGAAGTTGAGCGCGCCGTGGACGGTGGAGGGCTCCTCGGAGCGGTAGCCGGTGAGCGCGAACGCCACGACGCTCATCAGCTCGAAGAACACGAACGCGTCGAACAGGTCGCCGGTGTAGACGTAGGCGACCATCGCCGCCAGGAACAGCAGCATCAGGGTGTGGAAGATCGCCTGGACCTCGGTGAAGAACCGCCAGGAGAACAGCAGCGCGGCGAGGGTGAGCAGCGCGGTGATGAGGGCGAGGCCGGCGGCGAAGGGGTCGGCGACCAGGGGGATGCCGACGCCGGTGGCCGGTCCCCAGCCGCCGAGCCAGCTGACCTGGGCGTGGTGGGGGGCGCGGGTGAGGGTGAGGGCGGCCAGCGCGGCGACGGCGGCGACGGCCAGCACGGCGGCGACGTCGACGACCAGCCGCGGCAGCCACCGCCCGGCGGTGGCCAGCAGCGCGGCGGCCAGGATGGGGACGGCGATGGTGAGCTGCAGGATCACGATTCCAGGGACCTCAGCTCGCCGGGGTCGATGGTGCCGCGGCGCTTGGCGACCTGGACGGCCAGGGCGAGCAGCAGGGCGGTGACGGTGGCGCCGACGACGATGTCGGTGAGGGTCATGGCCTGCACGACGGGGTCGGTGACGGGGCGGCCGTGCGGCGGGCGGTCGGAGAAGACGGGGGCGGTGGCGCCGTCGCGGTAGCCGATCGCCAGCAGCAGCACGTAGGTGCCGGACTGGGTGACCGACAGGCACACCACGGCGTGGATGAGGTCGCGGCTGGTGACGATGCCGTAGATCCCGACGATGACGATCCAGCCGGCGGCCAGGTAGGGCAGGTGGCTCACGGGGTCCCTCCGGGTGGTTCGCGCACGAGCAGCGCCTGTTCGAAGAACTTGCCGATGAGCAGGACCAGCGCGCAGCCGACCTCGACGCCGACGGCGCCGTTGAGGGCGGGGACGGCGCCGGCGGCGGCGAGCGCCATCGCGACGAACACGCCGGCGGCCAGCGCCTCGGTCGACTCGAACACCGGGATGGGCCGCAGCCGCTGCAGGGCGGGGTAGTCGCCGGCGAGGTACAGCAGGTGGACGGCGGTGCCGAGGACGACGCCGCCCTGGAATCCGCCGCCGGGCGACTGGGCGCCGTGCGCGATGATGTAGACGCCGATCAGCAGGGTGACGGGCAGCAGCAGGTAGCCGACGATGCGCAGCGCGTCCGACACCTCGGCGGGTCCGTGCCGGTGGGCGGCGCCCTGGTCCTCGGCCTCCTTGCCGACGACGCGCAGCAGCACCACCGCGCCGATCGCCGACGCCATCAGGATGAGCTCCTCGCCGATGGTGTCGAAGGCGCGCTGGTCGAAGTTGACCGAGGAGATGGTGTTGGTGGTCGACTCGCGCAGCGCCTGGCGGACGGCGCGGTCGCCGTAGGGGTGCACGGCGCCGCCGAAGCGGGGCAGGTCGAGGGCGCCGGCGGTGAACAGGGCGGCGGCGCCGGCGGCTCCGGCGGCGAACAGCAGGGTGCGGGTGCGGGTCCTCATGGGGCGTCCCCACCGGCCGCGCCCCGCCCCGCCGGGTCGCTGTCGGAGGCCGTGCCGGTGGCGCTGTCGGTGGCGGTGCCGGAGGTGTCGTGGTCGGGGCGGCGGTCGTCCTCGCCGGTGTCGCCGCCCTTGCGGTGGCGGCTGGTGGCGTGCAGGGCCAGCACGACGATGAGGGGGACGACGACGGTGCCGACGCCGATCTGCGACATGGCGACGTCGGGGGCCTGCAGGACCAGGAACAGCACGCCGAGGACCATCCCGTACCCCGACAGGACGACGGCCTGGCGGGCGGGGTGGCGGGTCAGCACGACGGCGGTGGCCATGAGGACGGTCAGCGCGAGCGCGGTGAGGATGAGCGCGTCGGCGAGCGGGCCGGAGAACGGGTCGCTCACGACGGCTCCCCGTCCCGCGCGCCGCCTGCGCTCCCCGGGCGGCCTGCACCCGTGCCTGCGCCCGTGCCGGTGGCGCGGGCGACGGCCTGGCCGGCGGTGACGACGGTGGCGGGGCCGGTGGCGGCCAGCAGCACCCCGATCACGGCGATCTTGACGACGTCGTGCCAGGACGACCAGGGGTGCAGGGCCAGCCCGGCCAGCAGCAGCGGCGCGGCGAGCGCGGTGACGGGCGCGACGGCGTGCAGCCGGGCGGCGGCGCCGCGGGTGACCGCCAGCCGCAGCCCGGCCAGCACGCACACGGCGGTGCCGGCCCAGGTGAGGGTGTCGGCGAGCAGGGTCATGGGCCTCCCGTTCGGTTCACAGGGTCCGGCTGAAGAACCGGGCGAACACCAGCGCCCCGGCGAACGACAGCAGGGCCAGGATCAGGGCGACGTCGAGGTAGGAGGTCCGCCCGTAGGCGGAGGCGAGCAGGGCGAGCACGAGGGTGACCAGGGGGCCGGTGACGATGAGGCCGGCGAGCCGGTCGGCGGGGCGTCCGCGCAAGGTGGTCAGCAGCGCGGGCAGCACGGCGGCGACCAGGATCACCAGGGCGGGCACGGCGATGCTCATCGCGTCCCCCTCCCGCCGCCGTCGGAGGGCCGCTCGTCGGAGGCGTGTTCGTCGTCGGAGGCGTGTTCGTCGTCGGAGGCGTGTTCGTCGTCGGAGGCGTGTTCGTCGTCGGGGGAGCGGACGAGGCCGGTGGCGCGCAGCCTCCGCTCGAACGGCGACGGGTGCGGGGTGAGGCGGTGGACGGTCAGCACGCCGTGCTCGGGGTCGACGCCGCCGACGTAGGTGGCGGGCGAGGTCGACACCAGCAGGGTGGCGGTGCCCCGGTTGGCGGCGCCGGGCGCGACGCCGAGCCGCGTCCAGGTGCCGCCGGAGGTGCCGAGGACGGCGACGCGGGCGCTGTCGGCGACGATCTGGGCGGGCAGCAGCGCCAGCGGGGCCGCCAGGCGGGCGGGCGGGACGGGCCTTAGCCCGGGCGCCAGGTCGGCGGCGGGGCTGCGCGGCCCGGCGGGGTCGCCGGCGGTGCCGGTGCTGAACAGGGCGCGGCGCCCGCCGGTGGCGACCGCGGCCGCGAACGCGGCGACGACCGCGCCGACGGTGATCTCGATGATGTCGATCGTGGAGATCAGCGACAGGTAGAGCGCGAACAGCACGGCCCACCAGGCCAGCGGTTCGGCGGCGGCGCGGGCGGGGCCGCCGCGGGTCAGCGGGATCGTGCGGGCGGCCCGCGGCCCGGCCTGCGGGAGCGGCGGCGGGCGCTCCGGCGGCTGCGGGGGCGGTCCCGGGGTGGGCGGCGTCATGCGTTCCGCATACCCGAGCGGACGGTTCCAACCGTGATCGGCGGCACGCGCGGCCCCCGCGCACCCCCGCACGTGGGGCGGTTCGTGCCGGTCTGGGGTGTGTGCGGGGATGTTTGCGTGCGTCCGGCGGGGTAGGGCGCGCTACGGACCGTCCGGCACGCCGCGCTTGTGAGGGAGGACGGGGATGGCGAGGTTCGGGTACTTCCTGGCCAGCGAGGAGCACGCGCCGGGCGAGCTGGTGCGGCAGGCGCGGCTGGCCGAGGACGCCGGGTTCGAGGCGCTGTGGATCTCCGACCATTTCCACCCGTGGCTGGACGAGCAGGGGCAGGCGTCGTTCGCGTGGTCGGTGATCGGCGCGATCTCGCAGGCGACGTCGCTGCCGGTCGGGACCGCGGTGACGTGCCCGCTGGTGCGCACCCATCCGGCGATCGTGGCGCAGGCCGCGACGACGTGCGCGTTGCTGACCGGTGGACGGTTCACCCTCGGCGTCGGCACCGGCGAGTTCCTCAACGAGCACATCATCGACTCGCGGTGGCCGCCGGCCGCCGAGCGGATGGACATGCTGGAGGAGGCCGTCGCGCTGATGCGGCGCCTGTTCACCGGCAAGCTGGTCACCCACCGCGGCGAGCACTACCGCCTCGACACCGCCCGCCTGTACACCGTCCCGGACGAGCCGCCCCCGATCTACATGTCGGGGTTCGGGACCAAGGCGGCGACGCTGGCGGGCCGGATCGCCGACGGGTTCATCTGCATGATGCCGGACGCGGACCTGGTGAAGGTGTTCCGCGACGCCGGCGGCGACGGCAAGCGGGTGCAGGGCGGGCTGAAGGCGTGCTGGGCGCCCGACGAGGCGCGGGCGCGGCGGACCGCGCTGCGGCTGTGGGCCAGCGATTACCTGCCGGGCGAGGCGAACCAGCTGCTGCCGCAGCCGCGGCAGTTCCGGCAGCTGGCGCAGCTGGTGACCGAGGACATGGTCGCCGAGCGGGTGCCGTGCGGCCCCGACCCCGAGGTGCACGCGCGGGCGCTGCGCGCCTACGTCGACGCCGGGTACGAGGACGTGTTCGTCACGCAGATCGGGCCCGAGCAGGACGGCTTCTTCGACTTCTACTCCCGCGAGGTGCTGCCCCGCCTGCGCAGCTGACCCCCTGCGCGAGACGAAACCCCCTGAAACCCCCTGAGACCCCCGAGATCCCCTGAGACCCCCGAGATCCCCCCGATGGAAGGAATGAGGATGAACACCCCCTCGGTGCCCGGCAAGGGCCCCGGTCAGATCAGCAAGAACGCCGCGCGCGCCGGCACCGCCGCGTCCGGCGCCGCCTCGGGCGCGGCTTCGGGCACGGCGTCCGGTGCGAAGTCGGCCGCCGCGGCAGGCACGGACACCGCGCGCGGCGCAGCGGGCGCCGCCCGCTCCGCCGGCGAGGGCGCCGGGCAGGTGGCGGGCCAGGTCGGCGGGCAGGTCGCGGCGCTGCCGGGCCGGGTGGCCGGGCTCGCGCGGCTGCTGACGCTGCACCGATTGCTGAAGGCGGCGCCGGTGGCGGCGGCCGCCGCGGCCGGCATCGTGATCGGCCGCCGCACCAAGCGCTGACCCGCGCGTTCACGCCCCCGGGACCGTCCGGCGCGACGGTCCCGGGGGCGCGGCATGCCGCTTGACCGGCGCCTGACCGAAACCGGAATGCCCGTTTAGACAGGTCGAGGCGGGTAGAGGGGTGCACGAACGTTTTCCCCCGGACAAGGAGATGACATGACTGGGCCGATCGCCCAGCAGACCTCGGGCACCAGCACCGTGCAGCGCGGCGGTGGCGGCAGCAGCAGCCTCGCCGACGTCGTCGACCTGATCCTGGAGAAGGGTCTGGTCATCGACATCTACGCGCGGGTGTCGCTGGTCGGCATCGAGATCCTCACGGTGGACGTGCGGATCGTGGTGGCCAGCGTCGACACCTATCTGCGGTTCGCCAAGGCGGTGAACCGGCTCGACATCGCCCACGACGGCACCTCGCAGGGCCTGCCGCAGTTCGTGGAGGGCATGCAGGAGTCGGGCGCGAAGAAGAAGACCAGGGGCGCGCTGGAAGGCGCCGGTGAGCGGCTGAAGGAGACCTTCGGCGGCGGCTCCAACGACGACGACGAGGACGAGGACAAGCAGCCCGCGCGGCGCCGGTCGTCCCGCAAGAAGGAGGACGACGAATGACCTCCCCGAACGAACCCGGTGAGGACAAGACCCCCCAGTACGTGTACGGGGTGACGCGGTCCGGCGCGTCCCTGCCCGCCGACGTGGCGGGCCTGGACGACCGGCCCGTGTCCCTGGTGGAGGACGGCGGCCGCTGCGCCGCGGTCGTCAGCGACCTGCCGGCGGGCCGCCCGCTGGGCGAGCGCGCCGACCTGGTGGCGCACCAGCGGGTGCTGAACGCCCTGCTGGACGCGGGCCTGGTGGTGCTGCCGTTCCGGTTCGGCGCCGCCCTGTCGGACCGCGGCGCGGTCCGCAAGGAGCTGCTGGAGGGCAACTCCGACCGGCTCGGCCAGGTCATGGACCAGCTCGAGGGCCGGGTGGAGCTGCGGCTGAAGGCCACCTACGTCCAGGACACCGTGCTGCGGGAGATCATGGAGCAGGAGCCGGAGGTCGCCGAGCTGTCGCGGCGGCTGCGGGAGGTCCCCGCGGACGTCGCCGACGCCGTCTACTACGACCAGGTCCGGCTCGGCGAGCTGATCGCGCAGGCGATGGACCGGCGCCGCGAGCGCGACGGGCAGGTTCTGCTGGAGGCGGCCGCGCCCGCCGCGGAGGCGTTCGTCCGCAAGACGCCCGCCCGCGAGGAGGACGTCCTGGACGTCTCGTTCCTGGTCCGCAACGACCGGCGCGAGGAGTTCGAGAAGGCCGTGGAGAAGCTCGGCCAGGCGCACACCGACCGGGTGCGGCTGCGGCTGATCGGGCCGCTGCCGCCCTACGACTTCGTCCCGGAGGCGTGATGGGGCTGTTCACCGGGCTGGTGACGCTGCCGCTGGCGCCCGTGCGCGGCGTGGTGTGGCTGGCGGAGGTGCTCACCGAGCAGGCCGAGCAGCAGCTGTACGACCCCGGCAGGATCGCCGCGGAGATGCAGCAGATCGCCGACGAGGTCGCCGCGGGCGAGATCGGCGAGGACGAGGCCGCCGCCCGCGAGGAGGAACTGATCGCCCGCCTGCACGAGGGCCGCGCCCGCGGCCTGTAGCGGCGCGGCGTGTGGAGGGAGGCCAGTGATGATGTCGGCGTCCGAGGCCGCCAAACGGGCGGCCGAGCACGTGACGGCGATGACCGGGCGCGCCGCCGAGAGCGTCGTCGGGCTCGAGCGGGCCGGCGAGGACGGCTGGCGCGTGTGCGTGGAGGTGGTGGAGACCCACCGCATCCCCGACTCCGCCGACATCCTCGCCATCTACGACACCGAGGTCGACGCGGACGGCGAACTGGTGTCCTACCGGCGCGTCCGCCGGTACCCGCGCGGACGAGTGGAGAGGGACTGAGGACCATTGAGCGAGATCTCCTGGACCGGGTCGCGGGGCCCCGCCAAGTCGATGGCGGGGGAGCGGCAGTCGGCGAACCTGGCCGACCTGCTGGAGCGGATCCTGGACAAGGGCATCGTGATCGTCGGCGACGTCCGGGTGAACCTGCTGGACATCGAGCTGCTGACGATCAAGCTGCGGCTGCTGGTGGCCTCGGTCGACCGCGCCCGGGAGATGGGCATCGACTGGTGGGAGCACGACCCGTCGCTGTCGTCCAAGGCGCGCACCGACCGCTCCGGCGGGGACGGGCGCGTGGACGGCGCCGCGGACCGCGAGCTGCTGGAGGAGAACCGGCGGCTGCGCGAGCGGCTCGCCGCCCTGGAGGCCGGCGACGGCGCCACCGCGGCCGCCGACACCGAGCGTTCCGGCGGTTCCGAGCGTTCCGGGGCGCGGCGCAGCGAAGGAAAGGAGGCCGGATCGTGACCGACAGGGCGACCGACCTGGCGACCGGCCAGGGCACCGCCGCCGGTGACGGCCTCGCCGTCTACCTGTACGGGGTGGCGCGGGGCCTGGACCCGGCCGCTCTGGACGGCGTCGCCGGCGTGGGCGGCGCGCCCGTGCGGACCGTCCCGGCCGGGACGCTGACCGCGCTGGTCAGCACCGTGCGGCTGGAGGAGTACGGCGAGGCCGCGCTGCGGGAGAACCTGGAGGACCTGGCGTGGCTGGAGGCGACCGCCCGCGCCCACCACGACGTGGTGGACCTGGCCGCGCACGCCGCGCCGACCGCCCCGGTGCGGATCGCCACCCTCTACCGCGACGACGCGCGGGTCGCGCAGGTGCTCGCCGAGCAGGGCGAGGCGTTCGCGCGGGCGCTGGACCGGGTGACCGGCCGCGCCGAGTGGGGCGTCAAGGCCTACGCGCACCGCGAGGCCCTCGAACCCGCCGAACCTCCCGAGCCCGCGCCCGAACCGGCGCCCCAGGCCGGGGCGGGGACGGCGTACCTGCGGCGCCGCCAGGACGAGCGGCGCCGCCGCGCCGACGCGGGCCGCAAGGTCGGCGAGCAGGCGGCGGCGATCCACGACCGTCTCGCCGGCCTCGCGGTCGCCGCTCGCCATCACCCGCCGCAGGACCCCAAGCTGTCGGGCCGGGCGGGGGTGCAGATCCTCAACGTCGCCTACCTGCTGGAGGAGGGCGACGCGGCGGCGTTCGCGGAGGCGGCGCGCGCGGCGGGGGAGCGGTGCCCGGGCATCGAGGTGGAGGTGACGGGGCCCTGGCCGCCGTACTCCTTCATCGACACCACTGACCCCGCGGCCGACGGGCACGCCGACCCCGCAGGGGCGCCCGAGGGGGCGGGCCGGTGACGGCCGTCCTGGACACCGGCCGCGACGTCCCGATGGAGCGGGTCGCGCTGGTCGACCTGCTGGACCGGCTGCTGGCCGGCGGCGTGATGATCGCCGGTGACCTGGTCATCTCCATCGCCGAGGTGGACCTGGTGCGGGTGTCGCTGCGCGCGCTGGTCACCTCCGTCCGCGACGAGCTGCTGCGCGGCGACGAGCTGCTACGCGAGGAGGAACCGTGAACCCCACGCCCCGCGACCGCCGCCCCGGCGACGCGACCCGGCCGGGCCGCGGCGGGGAGCGCGCACCGGTGTCGGGCGAGGTGTCGGTGCGCGACCCCGCCGCCGGCGACCCGCTCACCGACGACATCCTCGCCGGCCGCACCGGCGGCGCGTCCGCCGACGCTCCGGTCCGCGCGACCCGCGCGTCCGCGCACGCCGACGCCCTGCGGGAACGGTCGTCGCGGACGATGCAGCGGCTGCGCACCGACCCCGAGACCGTCGAGCGGGACCTGGTGAAGCTGGTGCTGACGCTGGTGGAGCTGATCCGGCAGCTGATGGAGCGGCAGGCGCTGCGCCGCGCGGAGGGCGGCGACCTCACCGACGAGCAGATCGAGCGGCTCGGCCTGGCGCTGATGCGGCTGGACGAGGCGATGACCCGGCTGAAGGACCACTTCGACCTGCAGGACGGCGACCTGAACCTCGACCTCGGCCCGCTGGGCCCGCTGCTGCCCGAGTGACCCGGGTGACCCTGCTGGAGCCCGCCCCCGTCGCGGTGGGCTCCAGCATGTTCAGCGCGCCGGCTCCCCGTCCGGCCGGTCGTCGGGGTTGACGGCGGTGCCCTTGAAGAAGGTGTAGTGGAACGTGCCGCCGTCGCCGGCGGTGCGGTCCAGGTCGGCGATGCCGCGGTCGAACTCCTCGGCCGTGGTCAGGCCCGCGGCGACCGCGTCGTCGCGGACGGCCCGCACCATCGCGGTGAAGGTGTTGCGGGTGAACCCCTCCACCAGCGCCGGGCGGCTCTGGTCGGCGTACACGGTACGGGGCCGCACCTCGACCTGCCGGTATCCGGCGGCGGTCAGCAGGGGGTGCAGGCGGCGGCCGATGAGCGCGTCGCCGCCCGCGGCGGCCTGCAGCCGGACCTGGTGGCCGATCGCGGCGCGGGCGGCGGCGCTGTCGGGGTGGAAGAACGCCGACCCGTGGTCGCCCTCGATGACGGTGAGGGTGCCGCCGGGCCGCAGGACCCGCCGCAGCCCGGCGAGCGCGGCGGCCGGGTCGCGCAGGTGCTCCAGCACGAAGCAGACGAACAGGTGGTCGAACGCGCCGCTGGGGAACGGCAGGTCGTGCAGGTCGGCCCGCAGCCACCGCACCCGCGCTCGCGGGAACCGGGCCGTGACGCGCTCGCGGGCCTGCGCGAGCGACGCGGCGGACACGTCCACGGCGGTGAGGTCGGCGCAGGGGGAGGACTCCAGCAGGTGGACGGTCTGGGCGCCGACGCCGCAGCCGACCTCCAGGACGCGGGCGCCCGGCGGGTAGGCGGTGCCGGGCCGCCCGCCGGCGGGGCCGTGCAGCAGCGCGGCGAGGGTGTCGGCCTGGTCGCCGAGCCGCCGCGACTCGTGCGCCGAATAGCCGTGGACATAGCCGGGCGTCTGGCCGCGGGGGCGCCCGGGAGCGGTCGCTGTTTCCATGGGCCCACCGTGCCGCCACAATGGCCTGATGCACAGGTCCAATGGCGGCGCGTCCGACCAGTCCATAACGGGGTCGGACTTCCTGCAGCTCGACACCGCCGAGGCACCGCCTGGCGGCCTGGCCGCGTGGCTCGCCCGGCGGCTGCGCGAGGCGATCGGCGACGGCCGCCTGCCCGTCGGCAGCCGGCTGCCCGCCACCCGCGTCCTGGCCGCGGACCTGCGGGTCTCCCGCGGCGTGGTCACCGACGCCTACCAGCGGCTCATCGACGACGGCCACGTCGCCGGCCGCGGCCGCGCCGGCACCATCGTCGTCGCCGCGCCCCTCACCGCCCCGCCGCCCCCGCCCGGCCGCGCCCCCGACCGGCCAAAGCAGCCCGAGACGTCCGAGACGCCCGAGTCGGTGTTCGCGGGCCGGCCCGGCGCCGAGGCGTTCGACGTCCTGCGCGCCGCACCCGCCCGCATCGACCTGTCACCCGGCGTCCCCGACCTGGCCGCCTTCCCCCGCGCCGCGTGGCTGCGCGCCGAACGCCGCGTCCTGTCCACGCTGGCCGCACCGTCCTTCGGCTACGGCGACCCGCGCGGCACCCCCGCCCTGCGCGCCGCCGTCGCCGGCTGGCTGGCCCGCAACCGCGGCATCCGCGCCGACCCCGCCGACATCGTCGTCGTCGCCGGCACCGCCCAGGCCCTCGGCCTGCTCTCCCAGGTGCTGCGCGCCGACGGCGTCGGCGCCGTCGCCGTCGAGGACCCCGGCTCCCTGGGCACCCGCCAGCACCTGCGGCACTGGGGCATGCGCACCCCGCCCGTCCCGGTCGACGACCGCGGCGTCCGCGTCGACGCCCTGCACCGCACCGGCGCCCCCGCCGTCCTGCTCACCCCCGCCCACCAGTTCCCGACCGGCACCGTCCTGCACGGCGCCCGCCGCCGCGCGCTGATGGACTGGGCCGCCGCCGGCGGCCTGATCATCGAGGACGACTACGACGCCGAGCACCGCTACGACCGGCCGCCCGTCCCCGCCCTGCGCGCCCTGCTCACCGACCGCGTCTTCTACGCCGGCAGCGTCTCCAAGCTGCTGGCGCCCGCGCTGCGCACCGGCTGGGTCCTCGCCCCGCCCCGCCACCGCGACGCGCTCGTGGACGCCAAGCGCTTCGCCGACCTCGGCAACGCCGCGCTGCCCCAGCTCGTCCTCGCGGACCTGATGGAGTCGGGGGAGATGGAGCGGCAGCTGCGGACGCTGCGCCGCCGCCACCGCGCCCGCCGCGACACGATGATCGCCGCGATCCGCGCGCGGCTGCCCGGCGCGGTCGTGCACGGCGCCGCCGCCGGCCTGCACCTGCTCGTCACCTTCCCCGAGCGTCCCGGCCTGCGCGACGCCGACCTGGCCGCCGCCGCCCTCGAACGCGGCGTGAAGACCCAGCCGCTGTCCTGGCACGCCCAACGGCCCGGCCCGCCCGGCCTCGTCCTCGGCTACGCCGCCACCGCCCCCTCCGCCATCGACGACGGCGTCACCGCGATCGCCGCCGCCCTCCGCGACCTCACCTGACCTCCGCCCGCACCGCGCCGGGCGGGGTCAGGCGGCCAGGAGCTCGGCGTCCCACAGATCCCGGTACGGGCCCGGCACCGCCACCAGCTCGTCGTGACGGCCCCGCTGCACCACCCGGCCGCGGTCCATCACCACCACCTCGTCCGCCGCGCCCAGCGCCGCCAGCCGGTGCGTGACCAGCAGCAGCGTCCCGCCGCCCGGCGCCGCCAGCAGATCCCGGGTCACCGCGTCGGCCGTCACCGGATCCAGCGCCTCCGCCGGCTCGTCCAGCACCAGCACCGGCGGATCGGCCAGCAGCGCCCGCGCCAGCAGCAGCCGCTGCCGCTGCCCGCCCGACAACCCGTGCCCGCCCGTCCCGACCGGCGTGTCCCACCCGCCCGGCAGCGCCTCCACCACCTCCAGGAACCGCGCCCGCCGCGCCGCCGCCTCCAGCTCGCCCTCGCTCGCGTCCGGACGCGCCAGCAGCAGGTTCGCCCGCACCGACCCGGCGAACACGTGCGCGTCCTGCATCAGCCCCCGCACCACGCCCCGCCCATCCCCATGCCCGTCCCCGGCACCGTACGCGGACGGGTCGTGCCCGCCGATCAGCACCGCACCCGCCTCAGGCGCCACCTCGCCCGCCACCGCCGCCAGCAGCGTGCTCTTGCCCGCGCCGCTGGCTCCCACCACCGCGACCCGGCGGCCCCGCTCCACCCGCAGATCCACCCCGTCCAGCGCCGCCCGGCCACCGCCGGCGTACGACACCCGCACACCCAGCAGCTCCACCGCCAGCGGCCCCCGCGGCACCGCCACCGGACGCACCGGACGCGGAGGCGGGGGAGCGGCCAGCACCGACTCCACCCGCCGCACCGCCGGCCGCACCTCCCGCAACCGCTGCGCGGCCGCCGCCAAGGGAAGGGCCGCCTCCACCGCCACCAGCGCCGACAAACCCGCCACCGCTGCCCCCACCTGGTCCGCACCGCCCCGAAGCGCCGCCCACACCACCGCCGCCACCACGCACCCCTGCACCGCCACACCCGCCCCCGCCACCAGCGCCGACACCCGCGCCGCCGCCCGCTCGGCCCGCCGCAGCCCCGCCGCGGCATCCCCGGCCGCCGCCGCGAACCGCCCGTCCGCACCGAACACCTTCAGGTCCGCCGCGCCCTCCAGCACGTCCAGCGCCCGCACCGCCAGCTCCTCACGCCCCGCCGCGACCCGCGCCGCCGCCCGCCCGGCCGCACCCGCCGCCACCACCGCCAGCACGGGCCCCGCCACCAGCACGCCCACCGCCAGCACCACCGCCGCGCCCGGCGCCACCAGCCCGCACACCGCCACGCCCACGACCCCGCACACCACCGCCGCGACCCCCGGCAGCACGCACCGCAGCAGCAGGTCCTGCACCGCCTCCACGTCCGACACCATCCGCGTCAGCGCCCCACCGTCCCGCAGGCCCGGCTCGGCCCGGCGCCGCGCCGCCAGCGCGTCGAACACCCGTCCCCGCAGCTCCGCCAGCGCCCGCAACGTCGCGTCATGCCCCGCCAGCCGCTCGGCGTACCGCAGCGACCCCTTCGCCAGCGCGAACCCCCGCACCGCCACGATCGCCACCGACAGCACCGCCAGCTCCGGACGCTGCGACGCCCGCGCGATCAGCCACGCCGCCGTCGCGACCAGCGCCAGCCCGCACACCTCCGCCGCCACGCCCGCCAGCGCCGCGACCACCAGCCGCACCGCATGCGGCCGCACCGCGCCCCACACCCCCTTCACGCCGCCCTGCCCTCCTCGACGACACCCGCACGACCCGCCGGCTCCGACACCCGGCCGTCCCGCAGCCGCACCACCCGGTCCGCCAGCGACAGCAGCGCCGGACGATGCGCCACCACCAGCGCCGTCCGCGCCTCCAGCAGCCGCGCCGCACCCTCCACCAGCGCCCGCTCGCTGGCCACGTCCAGCCGCGCCGTCGGCTCGTCCAGCAGCATCACCGGACCGCCCGCCAGATACGCCCGCGCCACCGCCAGCCGCTGCCGCTGACCCGCCGACACCCCCGCACCACCCTCGCCCAGCACCGTCGCATACCCCCGCGGCATCGCCGCGACGAACCCGTCGGCGACCGCCGCCCGCGCCGCCTCCACCACCCGGTCCCGCCCCGCGTCCGGATCACCGAGCCGGATGTTGTCGGCCACCGACGCCGCGAACAGATGCGGACGCTGCGGCACCCACCCCAGGCGCCGCCGCCACGCCACCGGATCCAGCTCCGCAAGATCGACCCCGTCCACCAGCACCCGCCCCGACACCGGAGCCACCAACCCCGCCACCACCAGCAGCAACGTCGACTTCCCTGCACCCGACGGCCCCGTCACCGCGACCCGCTCACCCGCCCCGATCCGCAACGACACCTCCTCCAGAGCCGCCCGCTCCGCACCCGGATACCGCACCGTCACCCGCTCCAGCACGATCTCCGGCACGCCTTCGCGTACGACGGCCCGTCCCGGGGCCGGCGCGGACGGGGTGTCCAGCACCGCGAACGCCTCCTGCGCCGCCGCCACCCCCTCCGCGCTGGCATGGAACCGCGCCCCCAGCGCACGCAACGGCAGATACGCCTCCGGCGTCAGCACCAGCACCAGCAACCCCGTGGACAGCGCCATCCCGCCCTCCAGCAGCCGCAACCCCACCGGCACCGCCACCAACGCCACCGACAACGCGCACACCAGCTCCAGCACCAGCGACGACAGGAACGCCACCCGCAGCGCCCCCGTCGTCGCCCGCCGATGCTCCTCCGCCAGCGCCCGCACCACCCGCGACTGATGACCCGTCCGCCCGAACGCCCGCAACGTCGACAGCCCCGCCACCACGTCCCGGAAATGCCCGCCGAGCCGATGCAGCGACGCCCACTGCCGCCCCGTCAAAGCCGCCGTCCGCAACCCCACCAGCGCACCGAACACCGGCACCAGCGGCAACGTCACCAGCACCACCACCGCCGACGCCCAGTCCGCCGCCACCAGCCGCGCCACCACCAGCGGCGGCACCACGCACGCCGTCAGCAACTGCGGCACGTACCCGGTGAAGAACGGGTCCACCGCGTCCAGCCCCCGCGTCAGCAACGTCACCCGCGCCCCCGCGTCCGCCGCACCGCCCGCCAGCAGCGCCTCCCGCAACCCCTCCTTCACCCCGGCCGCCGCACGCCCCGCCACCAGCGACGACACCCACGCCAGCACCGCCCGGCCCGCCACCGCCGCCACCAGCCACGGCAGCACCCCCGCGTCCAGGCCCGCCACCGCCCGCGCCAGCAGACCCGCCGCCACCACCAGCAGCACACCCTGACCCGCCGCCAGCACACCCAGCCCCACCAGCACCCGCCGGGGGACCAGCCCCAGCAGGCGCCGCTCCACACCCTTCACCTCGACCCCCCGCTCACAGGTAGGAGGGGGAGTCCACACGCCCCCAGAACGTCCGCCACACCAGCGCCTGCGACGCCGCCAGCAACGGCAGCAGCACCGCCGCACCCACCGCCGTCAACGACAACCCGCCGCCCTCCGCCACCACCTCCGACCACGGCAGCCGCAACCCCGCCGCCGCCAACGCCACCACCAGCACCAGCGCCGACACCCCGTACCGGCCACGACCCCGCGCCGCCCGCACCGCCAGATCACCCGACAACCGCAACCGCGCGAACCCCGCACCATGCCACGCGAACAGCACCACCAGCGGCAACCCCAGAACGCTCCCCGCGTTCAACCCCCCGCCGCCCAGCACCGACCCCAGCAGCGACGCCCACGCCAACCCCAGCGCCCAGCTCCCCGCCACCACCGCGCCGTCGCACACCGTCCGCCACCCCGACGCGTCCACCCGGCCCCGCAGCCACAGCCCCATGTCCCGCACGACCCACCCGATCAGCAGCGCCGCCGCCACCGGATACAGATCCGCCAGCAGCCGGTGCTCCAACCCCGGGAACGCCCCCGCCACCAGACCCGCCGACGCCACCAGCCACACCTCGTTCCCGAGGAAGAACGGCGCGAACGACGCGATCACCACCCGCCGCTCCCGCTGATCCCGCCCCAGCCACGGCAGCAGCATCCCCACCCCGATGTCCGCACCCGCCAGCACCAGATACCCGCCGGCGAACACCGCCAGCAGCACGACCGCCAGAGACTCCATCACGCACACTCCCGTCCCACCGTTGAGAAACCCGCACCGTCACGAAACCCGCACCGTCGCGAAACCGAGGATCAGAACGTCGCCGACACCGCCGGAGCCGACGGCGCCACCGGGGGAGCGGCCCCCAGCGCCGCCCCGTCCGGCCCCCGCCGCGCGAACCGCGCCAGCAACCACGCGTTCACCCCCACCAGCACCGCGAACAGTGCCGTGAACGCCACGAACGACACCGTGATCGTCCCCGAACCCACCCCCGGCGACAGCGCGTCCCGCGTCTTCAGCACCCCGTACACCATCCACGGCTGCCGCCCCACCTCACGGAACACCCAGCCCGACAGCATCGCCACGTAGGGGAGCGGCACCGCGCACACCATCACCACGTGGAACACCCGGCCCCGCACCAGCCACCGCCCCGACCACACCTTCACCAGCGCCGCCAGCGCCAGGAACATCATCAGCGACCACAGCCCGGTCATCACCCCCTCACCGACGCCCGCCAGCCCCGGCGCCATGTAATCGCCCGGACCGAACCGCGCCGTGAAGTCCGCCACCGCCGCGGCCGCGTCATCACCACCGGTCTTCGTCGGCTGCAGGTACTGGTACTGCATCCCCCCGACCACCACCACCGGCATCACCGCCGCCATCACCGTGACCAGCCCCATCCGCATCGAACGCCGGAAGAACTCCACCTCCGCCGTCCGCCGCAGCAGGTGGTAACCGCTCACCCCCGCCATGAAGAACCCCGCCGTCAGCAGCCCCCCGAACAGCACGTGCGCGAACGCCAGCAGCGCCGTCGGATTGGTCAGCAGCGCCCCGACGTCCGTCAGCCGCGCCGCCCCGTCCCGCATCTCGTAACCCACCGGACGCTGCAACCACCCGTTGGCCACCAGCACGAAATACGCCGACAGATACGCCGTCAGCGTCACCACCCAGATCAACCCCAGATGCACCCACCGGTTCAGCCGATCCCACCCGAAGATCCACAACCCCAGGAACGTCGACTCGACGAAGAACGCCGCGATCGTCTCCAGCGCGAGCGGCGCCCCGAACACCCCGCCCGTCATCCGCGACATCCCCGCCCAGTTCAGACCGAACTGGAACTCCATCACCAGCCCCGTGACGATCCCCACCGCGTAATTCACCACGTACAGCTGGCCCCAGAACCGCGTCATCCGCGCATGCACCGCACCGCCCGACAGCGTCGCCCGCGTCTGCATCAACGCCACCAGCGTCGCCAGCCCCAGCGTCAACGCCACGAACAGGAAATGCGAGCCGGCCGTCAACGCGAACTGCACCCGAGCCAGCACCAGCGGATCCATCAGCACAACCCCCACGAACGATCGGCGGCAACCACGACCCGATCATCCGGCCCCGCACCCCCTCCGCGGATCCTGCGCAAGCCCCGAACCGCACTGCGCGTTTCGCGTACCGGACCCCCGCCCCCTACAACCCGGGATGTACACCACCGCCGTGCCTACTCCCAACGGAGAAGCCCGCCCCTAGCCTCGTCCTAGCCCCGCCGAGCCGCCGCCCACACCACCACGCCCACCACACCGAACGGCACCGCCGCCACCGCCATCAGCACCCCCGGCCCCGCCCACGCCGACCCCAGCGCATACCCGCCGAACACCGCCATGCACACCGCCTCCGTCCCGAACCCCGCCAACGACGTCACCGTCGCCCGCGCCCCGTCGCCCACCCGCTCCTGCAACCGCGCGTCCACCGCCGCGACCGACCACCGGAACGCCCCGAACGCCACCGCCACCACCGGCACACCCCACACCGACTCACCCACCGACCCCGCCGCGAGCAGCACCGCACCCGCCCCCAGCACCGGCCCCAGCCACCGCACACCCCGCCCCGCCACCCAGCCGCCCACCGCGTCACCCACCGTCACCACCAGCACCAGCAACGGCACCCACACCGCCGCCACACCCGTCGACCGCACCAGCAACGGCACGTACTCGTCCACCGACGTCACCCCCGTCACCACCGCCGCCAGCACCAACGCACCCCGCACCGCCGGATCGCGCCTCACCTGCGCCGCACCGTCCCGCAGCACCCCCACCACCGACAACCCGCCGTCCATCCGCGCCACCCGCTCCTCAGGCAGGAACCACCCCGCCACCGCACACCCCACGCACGCCGCCACGCTCGCCACACCCAGCAACCGGTAACCACCCACCGCCAGCACCGGCGACGCCACCGCACTCGCCGCCACCACCCCCAGCAGCGACACCGCCTCCGAACGCCCGATCAACCGCGCGTACGAACCCGCGCCCCCCGACCGCTCGAGCGCCTCGTAAACCAGCGCCTGCAACGCCCCCGACCGCAGCGCCGACCCCGCACCCCACAACACGAACCCCGCCGCGAACGCCGGATACGACGGGACGAAGGCCCACAGCCCGAAACCCGCGCCGGCCAGCAGGGGAGCGGCCACCAGCAGCGACCGCCGCGAGAACACGTCCGCCCACAACCCGGCGGGCAGCTCGACGACGAACCCCGTCACCGACCAGACCGCGAACAGCGACGAGATCTGGGCGGCCGACAGTCCGGCCTCGGCGAACAGCACCGAATAGACCGGATAAATAAGGATGAAGTCCTCAAGGAAGGCGTAAACGTACAGCCTTCGCGCCAACCCGGACCCGGGGGAGAAGCATCAACATCGCCACGTCATACCGCGACCCTAAGCACCCCGACACTGTCAGCGCCACCCAATAACCTGCCCCCGAACCAACCCGCACAGGGGAGCACCACATGACCACACTGCCGGACCGCCCCAACACCGCACTGCTCGTCATCGACGTCCAGAACGGCGTCATGGCCGGCGCCCACAAACGCGACACCGTCATCACCAACATCGCCACCCTCATCGACAAGGCGCGCACCCACAACGCCCCCGTCATCTGGGTCCAGCACTCCGACGACCACCTCACCCAAGGCACCGACGCCTGGCACTACGTCCCCGAACTGACCCGCCACGAGTCCGAGCCGCTCGTCCACAAGATCTACGGCGACTCCTTCGAGGACACCGACCTGGAAGACGTCCTCGCCGCGGCCGCGGTCGGGCAGCTCATCGTCACCGGCGCCGAGACCGACGCGTGCATCCGCTCCACGATCCACGGCGCCTTCACCCGCGGCTACGACGTCACCCTCGTCGGCGGCGCCCACACCACCCAAGACCAGAGCGCCTGGGGCGCACCACCGCCCGACCAGGTCATCGCCCACACCAACCTCTACTGGCAATACCACCAGGCCCCCGGCCGAACCGCCGCCGTCGCCTCCGCCGAGAGCATCACCTTCACCCACCCCGCCACCAAAGCGACCTGAACCAAACGCCCCGCCTACCCGGCCAGCGAAGCCTCAGCTCCATCGCTCGTCGCGTGGACGTCCGGGCTCGAGGTTGGGGGAGAACTGCGAAGCGAGAATCCCGCTGCAGGTCACGCGCCATGCGCGTCGCCCGACTGGCGGTGCCTGCGGCCGGGGGCTGATGCCGGCCCGGCGGGTGGGGGAGGCGGCCCCACCACGGTGCGAACCCGGCTCCTCCGCCCCAGCTCTTGCCCAGATCTATCGAAACTCGATAGATTCCCATCGTGAGTCGATGGAAGGGTGGGCCATGGGAAAGCTGACAGTGCGCGCGCTGCGCGCCGTGCTCCTGGTGGGGCTCGTCGGCACCGTGTCCGTACAGGCATTGATGGTGTGGACGCTGGTCAGCGGGAGCGACCCGGAAGACGGGTCGCTCCCGCTGACCCCGCTACGCGTCATCACGATCCTGGGCATCGGGGCGGTCCAGGTCATCGGGGTCTGCGTGTGGCGGCTGGTGACGATGGTGCGACGCGGAACCGTCTTCTCCCATGCCGCCTTCCGGTACGTGGACGTCATCATCGGCGCGATCGTGGCGGCCGCGCTCGTGTGGTTCGCGGTCACGGCCCTCAACGCGCCCGGCCAGCGAGACGACCCGGGCGTCACGGTCATCATGGCCGGGGTCGGCTTGGCCATCCTGGGGGTCGCGCTCATCGTGCTCGTGCTGCGGACGCTGCTCGCCCAGGCCGTCGCGCGGGACGTCGAAGCGGCGCAGATGCAGGCCGAGCTGGACGAGGTGATCTGATGCCGATCGCCGTCGACATCGACGTGATGCTGGCCAAACGGAAGATGTCCGTGGGCGAGCTCGCGGACCGCGTCGGGATCACGCCCGCCAACCTGGCGGTCCTCAAGAACGGCCGCGCCAAGGCCGTGCGCTTCACGACCCTCGCCGCGCTCTGCGAGGTGCTCGAGTGCCAGCCAGGCGACCTGCTGCGCTGGGAGACCGAGGACGCCGCGGGCGCATGACGCGCCCGGGCAGGCGTGAAAGTGCCTGGCGCTACCGGCCCGTGACACGGCATGTGGATCGCATACACGTGGCGGCGGCGCCCGCTCCTCGCAGCGCGACCTCACCTCTACTTAACATAATGCTCATTATCGACCATCTGCGAGAGCTGGAACGAAAGGGGCATCGGCCGCAAGATGGTCGCGCGCGGTGGCCGGTGCGGCGTCGCGGCGAACCACGACGGCTCGCGCCGTGGCGCCGGCCGTCCTGGATGCCGCCGTTGCTTAGGCGGCTCGTGGTGCGACGGCTCATGGCCGACTGCACGGGCCGACAAGGATGCCGCCGCCAGGTTCCGCGAAGCTGCGTTGGAGATCGTGGCGCAGACGGCGTTCAGGCGTTCACTGGGTCGGTCAGCCTGGGCCTCGGTCGGCTCAGAGTGCCGAGGTGGCGCTCGTTGGACGGGTGCCGGAGTGTGCTGTGTGGTATGCCGCATGGGCATCTGGCGTTGAGAGGATCGGGCCTTGCGTCCGGGAAGGTGCTGGCCACTCCCCGGCCCAGGCTGGCGGTTGATCTAGGCGACGTTGTCGATGATCAAGGTTGGGTCGGGGTCGTCGTTGCAGAGTCCGGTTGCGGCGCGCGTTCTCTTCTGATCTCAAACCAGACAGAAGCTGGATTCTGTCTGGTTTGCGTAATTTGTTCCCCTATATCCCATATGGCGGTGTGGGTGTCGTGGCGGGCTCCCTGGAGGGTTCGGCTCTCTTTAGGGTGATCGGCATGATGGTCATGCGCTCGGTTGCCCTGTTCTTGCTGGCTGCGCTTGCGGAGATCGGTGGCGCGTGGCTGGTGTGGCAGGGCTGGCGGGAGCATCGCGGGCCGTGGTGGATCGTTGCGGGCGTGGCCGTTCTCGGGGCCTACGGGTTCGTGGCGACGTTGCAGCCCTCCCCCGACTTCGGCCGGGTCCTGGCCGCGTACGGCGGTGTGTTCGTCGCGGGGTCGCTGGCGTGGGGCGTTGTGGTCGACGGGTTCCGGCCCGACCGGTGGGACGTCGCCGGCGCGCTGGTCTGCCTGGCCGGGGTCGCGTTGATCATGTACGCGCCGCGTTCGTGATCTACGGGGCGGTGAGGTGGGTGAAGCGCAGGGCGTTGCGGACGGCCGCTCCCCCGGGGTCGTTGTTGAAGTAGACGTAGGCGTCGTCGGCGCCGTCCAGACGGTCGGCCCAGGCGCGGAGCGTGGCGTCGTCGTAGTGGGGCCAGGGGTCGGCGGGGCCTTCGTGGAAGCGCAGGTAGAGCCAGTCTGTGGTGCGCCATAGAGGTGTGAGGGGGCGGCCGAGGCGGTCGGCCCAGCACAGGGCGGCGCCGTGGTGTTCCAGGACGCGGCGGACGTCGTCGGTCCACCAGGTGGGGTGGCGTGGTTCGACGGCGACGCGGACGCCGTCAGGGAAGCGGCGCAGGCATTCGTCGAGGCGGTCGGGTTCGGCCTGCAGGGTGGGCGGGAGCTGCAGGAGGATCGGGCCGAGTTTGGTGCCGAGGCCGCCGGCGGCGGCCATGAGGCGGGCGACGGGTTCGGCGGGGTCGTTGAGGCGTTTCATGTGGGTGAGGTAGCGGCTGGCTTTGACGGCCATGACGAAGCCGGGCGGGGTGTTGTCGTGCCAGGCTTCGAAGGTGGGGCGTTTGGGGAGCCGGTAGAAGGCGTTGTTGTTCTCCACGGTGGTGAAGACCTCGCCGTAGCGTTGCAGCCAGGCGCGCTGCGGGACGCCGGTCGGGTAGAGGACGTCGCGCCAGTCGGTGTACTGCCATCCGGATGTGCCGATCAGCACGGGCGGCTCCTCTCCCCCGGGTGTCGGGTGCGGTGGTACCCGTCTGAGGGCGGGTTTGTCGGTGGCGGGTTGTAGCGTCCGGCGGGTGCGTCCTGCGGATCTTGAGCGTGTGACCGTGGCCGAGGCCGTCGACCGTTATGCGGAGATGGTTCGGGCGAAGTGCTCGACGGGGGCGTTGGCGCCGGCGTCGGCGGAGGTGTACGCGCGGGACGTGGTGACGTTCGCGGAGCTGGCGGGTGCGGATCGGGTGCTGGACGATCTGACGGGGGCGGACGTCGATGAGGTGCTGCTGGGGTTCGCGCGCAAGCCGGACGGGCGGCGCCGCGCGGCGGCCGGGTCGGGGCCGGAGGGTGGGGGTGCGTTGCAGAGCGCGTCGTCTCAGGCGCGGTTCCGGCGGTCGGTGTCGGCGTTCTTCAAGTACGCGGTGGTGGCGGGGTGGGTGCAGCTGGATCCGATGGTGGCGGTGACGGTGCGGCCGAAGCATCGGGGCGGGTTGCGGGCGGAGCGGCGGGCGTTGACGGTGGAGCAGGCGGAGGGGTTGCTGGGGGCGGCGCGGGAGATGGCGGAGGCGGGTCCGGCGCCGCGGCGGCGGGTGGATCAGCGGACGGAGTTGCGGGACGGGTTGATCGTGCTGTTGCTGGCGGCGGTGGGTCCGCGGGTGTCGGAGTTGACGCGGGCGAATGCGGAGGACTTCTTCGTCAACGGGGGGATGCGGTATTGGCGGATCTTCGGGAAGGGCGGGCGGACGCGGGATGTGCCGCTGCCTCGTCCGGTGGTGGAGGTGCTGGACGCGTATCTGGCGGAGGGGCGGGTGCTGCTGGATCGTGGGGTGGAGTCGCGGGCGTTGCTGTTGTCGTGGCGGGGGCGGCGGTTGGCGCGGGGTGATGTGCAGGCGGTGATCGATCGGGTGCTGGAGGGGGTGGAGCCGGGGCGGCGGCGGAGTGTGACGCCGCATGGGTTGCGGCATACGACGGCGACGCATCTGCTGGCGGCGGCGACGGACATGGATGCGGTGCGGCGGGTGCTGGGGCATTCGGATCTGTCGACGCTGGGGCGGTATCGGGATGAGCTGCCGGGTGAGTTGGAGGCGGCGATGCGGGTGCATCCGTTGTTGGGGCCGGTGGAGCGGGGGTGAGTTGCCGGGTGGCTACTCCCCCGGTGTGGGTTGGAGGAGGGTGCGGGCGAGGGTGTAGGCGGCGGTGAGGTCGGTGCCGCGGTAGTCGAGGGCGGCGATGCCGGCGAGGTGGTGGTCGGCGTTGATGGCGACGGTGTTGGTGAGGTGGCGGAAGAGGGGTGCGTCGGACATGGAGTCGCCGTAGGCGATGCATTGGTCGGTGGTGAGGCCGTGGCGGGTGCGGAGTTCTTCGGCGATGCGGACCTTGTCGTCGGGGGTGAGGATGCCGCTGGTGTCGAGGGGTGCGGTGGTGAACGGGAGCGGGGGGAAGCGGGAGGCGATGACGTGGTCGAAGCCGAGGTCGAGGAGGTGGCGGGCGAAGAAGTCGGGCGACATGGTGATGACGGCGGAGTGTTCGCCGCGTGCGCGGATGTCGGCGCAGACGTCGGCGATGCCGGTGAGCCAGGGGCTTGCGGTGTAGGCGGCGGTGACGTGCTGGGGGGTGAGGTGGCGCCAGAGGCGGTGGATCTCGGTGGAGAAGGCGCGGGTGTCGAGGGTGCCGGCGGCGAAGCGGGCTTCGAGGGCGTGGAGTTCGGTGAGGGTGCCGAGGTGGCGGGCGAGTTGGAGGTTGGCGGTGGTGCCGTTGAGGAGGGTGCCGTCCATGTCGAAGATGTGCAGGTTTCCCACGTGGTGTGAGTGTGGTGGACGGCGGTGGTGGTGGGCGAATCGGTTTTCGTTGTGGTAGGCGGCGTGCGGCCCGGGTCCTGTCGGAGGCCGGGGGTGGCGGGGGTGTCTTTCGTCGGGGGTGCGGGGCCGACTTCTGGGTGATGCGCGGTGTTTGTGGCGCGGGTGATCGTGTGGCATGCCAAGCTCTACGGGACGGTGAACGTGGGGTGAACTTCGGCGGTCCGTCCGGTGTCGGATGTGGTGTCGGGCGGTCGTCTGGATCGTGAGGGAGAGCATGCAGGCGCCAGATTTCAGCGTCCATCTGTACCGGGACGTCACCGAGTGGGCGTGGGGTACGCCGTCGTGGGTGCATTCGGTGGCGGACGTGGGGACGAACGCGGGGCTGCTGTTGTTCGCGGTGCTGTTCGTGGCGGGCTGGTGGCGGGCGCGGGGCCGGGACGCGCGGTCGATGGGGCTGGCGTTGTCGGCGCCGTTCGCGATGGTGGCGGCGTATCTGGTGAGCGAGGTGTCGAAGGACTTCCTTCAGGAGGAGCGGCCGTGCCGGGCGGTGCCGGGGGCGCTGCACATCGCGTCGTGTCCGCCGCCCGGGGACTGGTCGTTCCCGAGCAACCACGCGACGATCGCGGCGGCGTCGGCTGCGGCGCTGGTGGTGGTGTGGCGGGCGCTGGCGCCGCTGGTGCTGCCGTTGGCGATGCTGATGGCGTTCTCGCGGGTGTTCGTGGGCGTGCACTACCCGCATGACGTGGCGGCGGGGTTCTGTGTGGGGGTGGTGGTCGCTCCGGTGGTGGCGCTGGTGCTGGTGCGTGCGGCCGAGCCGGTGGTGGATCTTCTGCGGGGGTTCCCGGTGGGTGCGGTGGTGCTGGGGGCTCGTCCGGTGCCTGCGGCGGTGGGTGCGGGGTACGCGGGTGCGGTTCCGGCGCGGGTGCCGGCGGCTGCGGGGGGTGTGACGCGGGTGGACGATGCGGCGGTGACGATGCCGGACGTGATGGGCGGTGTGCGGGGTGTCGGCGGCGCCGGAGCCGGTGGTGGTGCGGTGGGGCGGCATCATCGGCCGGGTTCGTAGCGTCGGCGGGCGCGTGCGGGCGGGCCGTTCCGGTGGTGGCACCGGGGCGGCCCGTTTCGTTTCGTCCGGGGCGGTGCGGGTTCCCTGCCGAAAGTAGGGGGTCGGGGTGCGACGTTCGGGCACTGCGGGGCCGCTCCCCCGCCGCCTAGGTTCTGGCGGTGTCGGGGCGTCGAGCCGGAGGGACGGTGTGATGATCGCGTTGCGTGGTCTGACGAAGCGGTACGGGGACAGGACGGCGGTGGACGGCCTGTCGCTGGAGGTGGCGGCGGGGAAGGTGACGGGGTTCCTGGGGCCGAACGGGGCGGGGAAGTCGACGACGATGCGGATGATCGTGGGGCTGGATCGTCCGAGTGCGGGGGCGGCGCTGGTGGGCGGCCGCCGGTACGGGGAGTTCCGGCATCCGCTGCGGGAGGTGGGGGCGCTGCTGGAGGCGAAGGCGGTGCATCCGGGGCGGTCGGCGCGGCGGCATCTGCTGGCGATGGCGCGCAGCAACGGGATCGCGGCGGGGCGGGTGGAGGAGGTTCTGGCGCTGGTGGGTCTGGAGGGGGTGGCCGGGAAGCGGGCGGGGTCGTTCTCGCTGGGGATGGGGCAGCGGCTCGGGATCGCGGGTGCGCTGCTGGGCGATCCGGGGGTGCTGCTGTTCGACGAGCCGGTGAACGGGCTGGATCCGGACGGGGTGCTGTGGGTGCGGCGGTTGATGCGGTCGCTGGCGGCGGAGGGCCGGACGGTGTTCGTGTCGTCGCATCTGATGAGCGAGATGCAGGTGACGGCGGACCGGCTGGTGGTGATCGGGAGGGGGCGGCTGATCGCGGACGCGCCGGTGGCGGAGGTGATCGCGGCGAGTTCGCGGAATGCGGTGCGGGTGCGCAGTCCGCGGGCGGCGGAGCTGGCGGCCCGGGTGCGGGCGGAGGCGCCGCGGGCAGCGGAGGCGCGTGGAGGTGTGGAGGTGGTGCGGGTGTCGGCGGAGGAGCTGGTGGTGACGGGGTTGCCGGTGGACCGGGTGGGGTGGCTGGCGTTCGAGGCGGGGGTGCCGTTGCTGGAGCTGAGCGAGGAGAAGGCGTCGCTGGAGGAGGCGTACATGGAGTTGACGGGGGCGAGCGTGGAGTACGGCGCCGGCGCGGCGGCGGGGGTGCGGGCGTGATGGCGGCGACGGTGCGGGCGCGTGGTGGGGAGCGGGCCGGTGGCGGGCTGCCGGGAGCGGTGGCGGCGGAGTGGACGAAGCTGTGGTCGGTGCGGTCGACGTGGTGGGGCCTTGCGGGCTCGGCCGCGTTGATGGGGCTGATGTCGCTGGTCCTGGCGTCGTCGACGGTGTCGAACAACACCAACGAGGTCGCCTCGGACGATCAGGGGGTGGTGTCGGTGAGCGGGGTCGCGGTCGCGTCGCTGGACCTGGTGCAGTTCGTGGTGGTGGCGGTGGCGATCCTGGTGATCACCGGTGAGTACGCGACGGGGAGCATCCGGTCGACGCTGCAGTGGGTGCCGCGGCGGGGGCGGATGCTGGCGTCCAAGGCGGTGGTGCTGGCGGCGGTGATGCTGCCGGCGGGCGCGGTGCTGGGGGCGGTGGGGACGGCGGTGGCGGGTCCGGTGCTGGGCGGGTGGGGCCGGTTCCGGGCGGTGGTGGCGGTCGACGACGCGCTGCAGATGGGGGTGTATTTGGCGCTGGTGAGCCTGCTGGTGCTCGGGATCGGGGCGATGCTGCGCAGCACGGCGGGGACGTTGACGACGGCGTTCCTGTTCCTGCTGGTGGTGCCGATGCTGCTGGTGAACGCCGGTTCGGAGATGGGGCGGCATGTGGCGGACGCGCTGCCGAGCACGGCGGGCCGGTACCTGATGAACGGTGACGGCCCGTACCCGGCGGGGGTCGGGGCGGCGATCCTGGCGGCGTGGACGGTCGCGGCGTTGTGGGGCGGGGTGCTGGTGTTGCGGCGCCGCGACGCCTGACCGTGCTCGATGCGAACCCCTAGGGCCGCCGTACCGTGATCGCGGTGCGGCGGCCCCGCTGGTGGTGGGCGGTCAGGGGGTGGGGTCGCCGACGAGCCCGGCTTCGTGGGCGAGGACGGCGGCCTGGACGCGGTTCCGGACGTCCAGGCGGGTGAGGATGGCGCTGACGTAGGCCTTGACGGTGCCTTCGACGACGTGGAGGCGGTCGGCGATCTCGGCGTTGGACAGGCCGGCGCCGAGCAGGGCGAGGACCTGGCGTTCGCGGGGGGTGAGCCCGGCGGTGCGGCGGCGGGCGGCGGCGCCGGCGGCCATGCGTCCGCCGGACAGTTCGGTGATGACGCGGTGGGCGACCTTGGGCGACAGGAACGCGGCGCCGGCGGCGACGGCGCGGACGCCGGCGATGAGCTCGTGGGGGTCGCCGGACTTCAGCAGGAAGCCGCTGGCGCCGCCGGACAGGGCGCGGGCGATGTAGTCGTCCTCGCCGAAGGTGGTGAGGATGGCGACGGCGGTGGCGGGGGCGGCGCGGCGCAGCTCGTCGGCGGCGGCGAGGCCGTCCATGCGGGGCATGCGGATGTCGAGGAGCGCGACGTCGGGGTGGTGGGCGAGGGCGAGGTCGACGGCCTCGCGGCCGTCGCCGGCCTCGGCGACGACGTCGATGCCGGGGTCGGCGGACAGGATGGCGCGGACTCCCGCGCGGATCATGGTCTCGTCGTCGGCGAGCAGGACGCGGATCACTCGGGGCCTTTCGTGGCGGGGTCGGCGGTGCTGTAGGCGTTCTTGTCGGTGAGGCGTCCGCCGGTGAAGCACAGGCGGTAGAGGTGGCCGGTGCCGAGCAGGTCGGCGGTGGGGCGGTAGTAGCGGCAGCGGGCGCCGGGCGGTTCGGGGACGCGGGCGCGGACGCCGCTGGCCTCGGTGGCCTGCATGGGCGGGAGGAACTGCTCGACGTGGGCGCGGGTGTCGCCGACGCGCAGGGCGGCGTAGTCGTCGGGCGGCAGGACGGAGTTGAGGGTGGCGTAGGTGTAGTAGCCGAGCATGACGGCGCCGAGGGCGGCGATGAGGGCGGCGGGGACGGCGATGGCGGTGATGAGGCCGCGGCGGACGTGGCGGCGTTCGCGTTCGAGGTGCCGGGCCGATTCCGACGGCCCGCCGGCGGCGCCCGGGGCGTCGTGGGCGTCCGGGGTGTCCGGGGTGTTCAGGGGGCGGGGGCCGGGCGGCGGGGTCTCGGGGAGGACGGCGCGGACGGTGAAGCCGCCGCCGGGGGCGGGTGCGGCGTGCAGGGTGCCGCCGGCGAGGCGGGCGCGTTCGGTGAGTCCGGTGAGGCCGTGGCCGCCGCCGGGCGGGAGGAGGGCGGGCCCGGCGGGCGGGGCGTCGTTGGCGACGGTGACGACGATTGCGGCCGGGGCGCCGTCGCCGGCGCCGTCGGCGGGGGTGCGGCGGGCGAGGGTGACGGTGATCGGGGCGCCGGGTGCGTGCTTGGCGGCGTTGGTGATGGCCTCCTGCACGATCCGGTGCGCGGCGAGCGCGATCATGGGCGGGAGGTGGCCGGGGGCGGGCCCGGCGGTGGTGTCCAGGCGGACGGGGACGCCGGAGGCGCGGGCGCGTTCGACGAGGTCGTGGACGCTTTCGTGGACGGGCCGGGCGGCGGGCCGCGTCCCGTTCGGGCCGGTGGTCTCCCCCGCCGCGGCGCGGCGGGCGGTGTCGTCGCGGAGGACCCCGATGATCTCGCGGAGGTGCTCGGTGGCGTCGGCGGCGCCCGCGCGCAGTTCGGCGGCGGCGGCGCGGTGGCGGTCGTCGAGGCCGGGGGCGACCTGCAGGGCGCCGGCGCGGACGGCGATGAGGGCGAGTTCGTGGCCGAGGGAGTCGTGCATGTCCTGGGCGATGCGGGCGCGTTCGCGCAGCCGTTCGCGTTCGGCGGTGATGCGCTGCTCGCGCTCGAGGCGGTCGGCGCGTTCCCAGCCGGCGTGCAGGAGCTCCTGGTACTGCTGCCAGTAGCGGCCGACGAGCCAGGGCAGCACGCCGAGCAGCACCAGCCACAGGGTGAGGGGGAACCAGGTGGTGACGTCGATGCCACGGGCGATGTCGATCAGGGTGCCGGCGGCGAACACGGCGGTGAATCCCCACAGCACCGGGCGGGCGCGGGGCGTCCGCAGCCCGGTCAGGTAGGACATGACGGGCATCGCGAACGCGAAGTTGCCGTGCACGGGGATCAGCGCGATGGCGGTGAGCAGCGCGGCGGTCGGGCGGGTCCGGGAGACCGCGACGGCGGCGGCCAGGGCGCCGATGCCGGCGATCCGCAGCCACCAGTACGGGGTGGCCGGCTCGAGCGGTGAGACCAGGTCGAACGCGACGGGCAGCGCCAGCACCGCCCACAGCACGATGTCCTTGACCAGCAGGGATCTGCGGGGGCGGTGGACGGCGGCGCGGGTCTCCGCTCGGACCGCGCGGAGGGCGCGTGCGGCGGCGCCGATGGCGGGGCGGGCGCCGGGCGGGGCGGCGGGTGCGGGGGTGGCCGTGCCCCGCTCCCCCGTGTCCCGCTCCCCCGGGCGCCGCGGGACGGTGGTGGCCGGGTCGTTCACCCGGACCACGGTACAAGCCGGTGATCTGCGGTGATACTGCCGAAAGTCAGGGGCCGCTACCGTGGGGCGGGTGACCGTGCCCTCGCCGCGCCCCGGGCGGCCCGCCCCGCCGTCGCGGCCGTGGTCGGCGCGGCGCCGCGCGGAGTGGACGCGCCGGTGGGCGCATGGCCGGGCCGGCGAGGTGGTGCCGGCGGTGGCGGCGCTGGTGATCACGTGGGTGATGAGCGCGGCCGCCGCCAAGCCCGGTGACCGTCCGCTGTGGCCGGGCGGGCTGGCGCTGATCGCGGTGACGACGCTGGCGCTGGTGTGGCGGCGCCGGCATCCGGTGCTGCTGCTGGTGGTGGCGACCGCGGTGCCGCCGCTGTACTACCCGCTGGGGTATCCGGACGGGCCGATCGCGTTCGTGTTCCTGGTGGCGCTGTTCAACGCGGCGGTGGAGTGCCGGCCGGCGGTGCCGCTCGGCGCGGTGATCGCGGTGAACGCGGGGTTCCTGACCGCGTCGGCGCTGCGGGGCGGCGGGGGCCGCGACGACCCGAACGCGGTGGTGGACGCGCGCGGGGTGGCGTCGCTGACGGTGGCGCTGCTGCTGACGGTCGCGGTCGGGCAGTACGTGCGGGGGCGGCGGATCCGGGTGGAGGAGGCCGAGCGGCGCGCCGCCGCGGCCGAGCGGGGCCGGGAGGAGGAGGCGCTGCGGCGGGCGGCGCAGGAGCGGCTGCGGATCGCGCGGGAGCTGCACGACGTCCTGGCGCACCAGATCTCGCTGATCAACGTGCAGGCGGGTGCGGCGCTGCACCGCCGCGACGATCCGGCGCGGGCGTACGCGGCGCTGGAGGCGATCAAGGCGGCGAGCCGGCAGACGCTGCGGGAGCTGCGCGGGGTGCTGGGGGTGTTGCGGCAGGTCGACGGGCCCGGCGGGGGCGGCGGGCCGGTGGAGCCGGTGCCGTCGCTGGCGCGGGTCGGTGAGCTGCTGGAGCGGACGGCGGCGGCGGGCCTGCGGGTGCGGCGCGCCGGCGACCTCGCCACCCCCGCCGAAGCCGACACCGCCGGGGCCGGTGGTGGTGAGGGCGGCGGGCCGCTGGCGGCGGTGCCGGCACCGGTCGGGCTGGCCGGGTACCGGATCGTGCAGGAGGCGCTGACCAACGTCGTCCGCCACGCGGGCGCGGAAACGGTGACGGTGGAGGTGCGGTGCACCGCGGACGCGGTGATCGTGCAGATCGACGATGATGGTGCGGGCCCGCCCGGCGAACCCGCGGCGTCCGCGGATCCGGACGGGCCGGCGCGCGGCGACGGCCTGCGCGGAAACGGGCTGCGCGGCATGCGGGAGCGGGCCGTGGCGGTCGGCGGCGAGCTGACCGCCGGGCCGGGCCCGGACGGCGGGTTCCGGGTGCGGGCCCGCCTGCCGCTGGAGCCCCCCGCCGGCCGGCGGGGGCACGACGAGGGAGCGGGAGAACAGGTGGCGGACGGCAGGCCGGGACGGGCGATGCGGGAGGACACGTGATCCGGGTGGCGCTGGCCGACGACCAGACGCTCGTGCGGGCCGGGTTCCGGTCGATCCTGGAGGGCGAGGACGACATCGAGATCGTCGCCGAGGCCGGGGACGGTGAGCGGGCGGTGCGGCTGGCGCGCGAGCTGCGCCCGGACGTGGTGCTGATGGACGTGCGGATGCCGGTGCTGGACGGGCTGGAGGCGACCCGCCGGATCGTGACCGACCCCGCGCTGGCCGCCGTCCGGGTGGTGATCCTGACGACGTTCGACCTGGACGACTACGTGTACGGGGCGATCAAGGCGGGGGCGAGCGGGTTCCTGGTGAAGGACACCGAGCCGCCGGAGCTGATCCACGGGGTGCGGGTGGTGGCGCGCGGCGACGCGCTGCTGGCGCCGGCGGTGACGCGGCGGCTGATCGCCGAGTTCGCGTCCCGGATCACCGCGCCGCCGCCGGCGGTGGAGCTGGACGCGCTGACGGCGCGGGAGCGGGAGGTGCTGGAGCTGGTCGCGCAGGGCCTGTCGAACGAGGAGATCGCCGAGCGGCTGGTGCTGTCGCCGGCGACGGCGAAGACGCACGTCAGCCGTATCCTGGCGAAGCTGGGGGCGCGGGACCGGGCGCAGCTGGTGGTGCTGGCCTACGAGTCGGGGATGATCCGTCCCGGCTGGCTCGGCTGACCCCCGCCGCAGCGCGACCCCGCGACCCCGCGGGAGCGCGGGCGCGGGGTGCAACGGGTCGGGCGGCGGCGGTGTTGAAGGGGATGTGACGGTTACCGACGAGGTTTCGATCCGGCCCGCCGCAGCGTCCGCCGAGGGCGCCGCCGCCGGGGACCCCGCGGGCGCGGGGTGCGGGGGCGACGCGGCGGGCGCGCGGGTCGTCGCCGCGCTGTCCGGCGACCTGGACGGCGGGTTCGCGGTGATGTACGAGGCGTACCGGGCGCCGGTGTTCTCCACCGCGCTGCGGCTGTGCGGCCGGTGGGCGGAGGCCGAGGACCTGTCCGCCGAGGCGTTCCTGCGCGCCTACCGGGCGCTGTGCGGGTACGGGCCGGAGCGGATCGCGGACCTGCGGCCGCGGGCGTGGCTGCTGACGATCCTGACGAACGTGTGGCGCAACGGGCTGCGGACGGCGGCGCGCAAGCCGCCGCCGGGTCCGCTGGAGGACGCGCCGGACCCGCCCGACCCCGCCGAGGGCGTGGAGGACGCGGCGGCGCGGCACGAGACCGGGCGGGAGCTGGCGGGGCTCCTGGCCGAGCTGCCGGAGGCGCAGCGCGCCGCGGTGGTGCTGCGGCACGTCACCGACCTTCCGGTCGCGGAGATCGCCGAGGTGATGGGGGTGCCGGAGGGCACCGTGAAGTCGCACGTGTCGCGCGGCCTGGCGCGCCTGCGCCGCCTGCACCATGACCAGGAAGGAGGGGGTGCCCGATGAGCGGCATCGATCCCGCGTCCGACGCGCTGCTGGAGGGCCTGGCCGGGCTCGCCGCCGACGCGCCGCCCGCGCTGCTGGACCGGATCGCCGCGCGCCGCGTCGAGGTGGACGGCCCGCTGGAGCGCCTGCGGGTGGCGTTCACCGACCGCGGTGTGGCGTACCTGCGGGCCGGGCTGGACGAGGAGGAGTTCACCGCGGCGTTCCGGGAGCGGTTCGCGCGGCCGCTGCTGCCCGCCGACGCGCCGCCGGCCGGGCTGGTGCCGGCGCTGCGGACGGGGCGGCTCGGCGACCTGCCGCTGGACCTGCGGGGGCTGAGCGGGTTCGAGGCGGCGGTGCTGCGGGCCGCGGCGACGATCCCGCGCGGGCAGACCCGCCCGTACGCATGGGTGGCGCGGCGCGCGGGGCGTCCGAAGGCGGTGCGGGCGGTCGGGTCGGCGCTGGGCCGCAACCCGGTTCCGCTGCTGATCCCCTGCCATCGGGTGACCCGGTCGGACGGGTCGCTGGGCGAGTACGTGTTCGGGGCGGCGGCCAAGGAGCGGCTGCTGCGCGCCGAGGACGTCGACGTGGACGAGGTCGCCGGCATGGCGCGGCGGGGGGTGCGGCTGGTCGGCAGCGACACCACCGGGATCGTGTGCTTCCCGACCTGCGCCGACGCCCGCCGGATCGCGCCGTCGCACCGGCGCGGGTTCCGGGACCTGGCCGCCGCGCGGGCCGCGGGGTACCGGCCGTGCCGGCACTGCCGTCCCGAGGGCCCCGACCCGTTCCCCGCCTGACCGGCGGAGCCCCCGCCCCGCAGAGGCCTGGCCGGGCGGGGGTCAGCGGCGGCCGGCGAGCAGGACGCCGGCGCCGCCGAGGACCAGGCCAGCGACGGCGAGCGGGTCCAGCGCCTGCCCGATCGTCGCCCACGCCAGCACCGCGGTGACCGACGGGGTGAGGAAGAACAGCGCGGCGACGCTCGAGGCGGCCGAGCGGCGCAGCATGGTGTTCAGCAGCAGGAACACCCCGATGGAGTTGACCAGCACCATCCAGGCGAGCGCGGCGCCGAACGCGCCCCAGTGCGCGACGGCGGGCGTCTCGGTGAGCAGCGACAGCGCGCCCAGCGGCGGCGCGGCGACCAGGAACTGCACGGCGGTGCCGGTCCGCACGTCCATGTCGGGGACGTGCCGCTTCTGGTAGAGGGTGCCGAGGCTGAGCCCGAGAAGGCCGACCAGGGACAGGACCACGCCGAGGGGCGAGAACGCGACGCGGTCGGCGACGGCCAGCACGACCCCGGCGGCGCCGAGCGCGAACCCGGCCCACCGGCGTCCGCTGATCCGCTCCCCCAGCACCCGCGCCGCCAGCAGCGCGATCACGACCGGGTTCAGGCCCTGGACGAGCGCGACGACCCCGGCGGGCAGGCCCATCGCCAGGGCGCTGTAGAGGGCGCCGAACTGGACGGCCTGGATCAGCAGTCCCGACACCGCCAGGTGCGCCAGGGCGCGGCCCCGCGGCCACGGCGCGCGGACGGCGACCGCGTAGCCGGCCAGCAGGATCCCGGCGGCGGCGAACCGCGCGAAGATCAGCAGCAGCGGCGGGGCGGCGTCCACGCCGATCACCCCGGCGATGAACGCGCTGCTCCACAGCAGGACGAACACCGCGGGCATCGCCGCCGCTCCCGCACGGCCGCCGCCGGTGCGGGTGGCGGTCCGCTCCCCCGGCGCCGCCGTCCGCGTGCCCGCCCGAGGGTCCGTCGGGGTGTCCGGTCGGGCGGGTGCGGTGCCCCGGGGCGGGGCGTCCTCGAAGCGCTGGACCACCATGAGGCACCTCCATGAGTAACCGGTTATGACGGTTATTCATCCTCGGACCGCCGTCCATAACCTGTCAAGGTGGTTATCGTGGAGGGATGGAGTTCACCTTCCTGTCCGGCGACCTCGCCCTCGACCTCGCCGGGACCGTCCAGCACCGCCGCGCCGACCGCCGCGACCTGCTCACCGCCCCCGAGCACCTCGCCCGCTGGAGCGTCGCCGCCGGCCTGGTCACCGACCCGCCCCCGGTGAGCGCCGCCGACCTCGCCGCCGCCCTCGACCTGCGCGAGGCGATCTACCGCGCCGCCACCGCCGTCCTGCACGGCGAACCCCCCGCCGCCGCCGACCGCGACCTGATCAACCGGCGCGCCGCCGTCCCGCCACCCGTCCCGCGCCTCACCGGCGACGGCGCCGTGCACCGCGACGGCGACGCCGCCGCCGTCCTGGCCGCCGCCGCCCGCGCCGCCGTCGACCTGCTCGCCGCCGCGGCCGCCGCTCCCGGTGACGGCGAGCAGCGCGACGGCGTCGACGCCGGCCGCGGCGTCCTCAAGGAATGCCAGGCCGACCCCTGCACCCGCCTGTACCTGGACACCTCCCGCCGCCGCACCCGCCGCTGGTGCGACATGAGCCAGTGCGGCAACCGCGCCAAGGCCGCCGCGTTCCGCGCCCGCCGCACCACCCCAGACCCGCACGCCTGACCCCGCCCGCGCCGCCCGCACGCACCCCGCCGCACGGGCGGCAGGGGGGCGGCGCGCACGTGTAGAGCGGCGCGTGGCGGGAATGGGGCCGTCCACCTGCAGGGACGACTGAGGGGGAACACCATGCGGGTCGTCGTCACCGGCGCCACCGGCAACATCGGCACCAGCACCGTCGAAGCGCTCACCGCCGATCCCCGCGTCACCTCCGTCCTCGGGCTGTCGCGCCGCGGCCCCGGCGCGCGCGCCGGCCGCGACGACCGCACCGAATGGGCCGAGGCCGACGTCACCGACACCGACCTGGTCCCGCTGCTACGCGGCGCCGACGCCGTGATCCACCTCGCCTGGCTGTTCCAGCCCACCCACCGGCCCGCCGTCACCTGGGACTCCAACGTCGTCGGCACCACCCGCGTCCTGGACGCCGTCGCCGCCGCCGGCGTGCCCGCCCTGGTCGTGGCCTCCTCCGTCGGCGCCTACTCCCCCGGCCCCAAGGACCGCGCCGTCGACGAGTCCTGGCCCACCCACGGCTGGCCCGGCGCCGCCTACAGCCGCGAGAAGGCCTACGTCGAACGGCTCCTGGACGTCTTCGAGGCCCGCAACCCCGCCACCCGCGCCGTGCGGATCCGCCCCGGGTTCGTGTTCGAACGCCAGAGCGCCGCCGAGCAGCGCCGCCTGTTCGCCGGCCCGCTGGTGCCCGGGCGGCTGGTGCGGCCCGGCCGCGTCCCCGTCGTCCCCGACCTGCCCGGCCTGCGCTTCCAGGCCCTGCACTCCGCCGACGCCGGGCGGGCGTTCGCGCTCGCCGCGCTCGGCGACGCCCGCGGCGCCTTCAACATCGCCGCCGACCCTGTCATCGACCCCGGCGTCCTGGCCGGCCTGCTCGGCGCCCGCACCGTCCGGCTGCCCGCCCGCGGCGTGCGCGCCGCGCTCGCCGCCGCCTGGAACCTGCACCTGGTGCCCGCCTCCCCCGGCCTGTTCGACCTGGCCCTGCAAGTGCCGATCATGGACACCGCGCGCGCCCGCGACGAACTCGGCTGGACGCCCCGCCACACCGCCCGCGACGCGATGGCCGAGTTCCTGGAGGGCCTGCGCACCGGCGCCGGACGCGACACCCCGCCCCTGTCCCCGGGCGCCGGCGGCCCCGCCCGCGCCCGCGAGATCGCCACCGGCGTCGGCCACAAGCCCTGACCCGCCCCGGCCCCGGACACCCCGGCCCCGTCCCGGTCCACGCGCCCCGCCGAACACCCACAGGAGGTCACCCGATGCCGACGATCACACCAGCCCACCTGCACGAACTGCTGTCCTCCACCGACCGCGACGCCGCGCTCGTCGTCGTCGAAGGACACGCCGCCGTCGTCCCGTCCACACCCGGCGGGCGCGGCGAACCCGACGACGCCATGGTGATCACCACCCGGGACGCCGTCATCGCCGAACTGGACACCGGCGCCAACGACGAGCAGCTCGAGCGCCTCGCCCAGCGCCTCGACACCGCCCTCGACAGCCTCGGCGGCTGACACCCGCGGCGCGATTCCGCCCGCCCGCCCCGTCCGCCCGCCCGGCGGGCCGGGTCAGCCGTGCAGGGCCAGATACGGGGCCAGGGCGAACAGGCTGACCACCAGCGAACCGGTCAGTGCGCCCGCCGGCACCGCCCGCGCGATCACCCAGCCCAGCAGCACCCCCGCCAGCTCCGGCACCCCGGTCAGCGCCGCCAGCGGCCAGTCCACCGCCCCCGCCGCCACGTACCCGAGCGTCCCCACGGTCGCGATCACCACCGACTGCGCCTGCGCCGCCGCCAGCGCCGACAGCACCGGGACTCCCAGGACCACCAGCAGCGGCACGCACAGCATCGGCCCCCCGATCCCGAACACCCCGCCGGCCACCGCCACCGCGAAGCCGACCGCCGCCACCACCGGCGCCCCCGGCCCCCGACCGGCCCCGGTGCCGCCGGACTCCCCGGAGTCGCCGGGCGCAGCGGCGGGACGGCCCGCGCGGAGCCACACGAGCGCGCCGACCAGCGCGACGAACACCCCGAGCAGGATCCCGAAGACCCGCCCCGACACCGCGCCGTTGACCAGCACGCCCAGCGGCGTCCCCACGACCGCGGCGGCGGCCAGCACCACCGCCGACCGGCGCGTGCCGCGCTCGCGCAGCTGCCCCGACCGGGTGTAGGCGGCCGTCGCCAGCGCCCCGGTCGCCACATGCGTGACGATCGCCGTGCCCGCGACCTGCGCCGGCGGCAGCCCCGTCAGTGCGAACAGCCCGACCGTCACCAGCACCCCGCCCGGCCCGACCGCCGTGATGCCGACCCCCGCGACCAGCCCGAACAGCACCAGCCCCGCCAGCACCGGCATTCCGAGACCGCCCACGGCCCCTCCTCTCCCTCGCAACGGACACCCCGGCGCCGCCCGCAGGCGGCGCCCGGGCGCGGTCAGGCGCGGTCAGGCGCGGTCAGGCGCGGTCAAGCGCCGGGCGGGCCCGGCGCGCGGTACAGGGTGGCGCGCAGCGTCAGCCGGTCCGCGCGGATGTGCACCGCCTCGCTGTCGACCGGACGCCCGTCGGCCAGATGCGCCAGCCGGTCGATCGCGAAGATCGCCGCGCCCGCCGGGACGTCCAGCAGCGCCGCCGTCGCCGGCGCGGCCGCCACCGCGTGCACCTGCACCTCCGCCCGGCCGAGCGGCTGCCCGGCGACCTCCTCGATCAGCCCGAACAGGTCCCGCTCGGCCAGCTCCCGGCCGAGGTCCGGGCGCCGCAGCAGGCCCTCGCCGATGTCGCCGGGAAGGTAGGTGGTGTCCAGCGACAGCGGCTCACCCTCCAGCCGCCGCAGCCGCTCCACGCGGACCGCGCCGGCGCCGGGCGCCAGCCCCAGCCGCGCCGCCACCGCCGGCGGCGGCACCGGGACCCGGCCGATCTCGCGGACCTCGTTGGCGACCGTGCCGTGCCCGGTGAGCGCCTCCGCCAGCCCCGCCAGCCGGTCCAGCCCGTGCCCGTGCTTGGCCGCGACCACCGTGGTGCCCACGCCGCGCCGCCGCGTGATCAGGCCCTCGGCGCGCAGCAGCGCCAGCGCCTCCCGGACGGCGTTGCGGGACGCGCCGAGCCGCTCGCCCAACTCCCGCTCGCCCGGCAGCGTCCCGCCGGGGAACGCGCCGCCGGTGATCTGCTGGCGCAGCACGTCGGCGGCCTGCCGGGCCCGTTCGGCCCGCGGCCGCGACGACACCCACTCGCCGCGTCCCGCCCGCGACGTCCCGCCCATGGCCCTCCCTCGCTCCAGCCCCCGGCGCGCCGCTCCGAACCGGCGGCCCGCCCCCTCGCCCAGGATGCCGCACCAACATTACGCCACTGTTACGCCACCCTGTTTGACCTGCATTAACGCCTCACCAGCGGATGTGCGGCGGGCTCCGGGGAGTTCGGCCACCCGCCCGCTGCGGACCGGCCGGGAACGGTGCGCGGGCACCCCGGGATCTGGCATCCTGCCGAGCAGAGCGATCTCGTCCGGCGACCGCGGGAGGCCCTGTGCGCTACGTGCTGATGATCTGCAGCGACGAGACCGCCGGCACCGATCCCGAGGAGGCCGCGACCACCGGCTGCGGCGGCTGGTCGCAGGAGATGACCGAGCGCGGCGTGGTGTACGGCGGCGCCGGCCTGGCCCCCGCCGCCACCGCCACCACCGTGAAGGTCCGCGACGGCGAGGTGCTGCTCACCGACGGGCCGTTCGCCGAGACCAAGGACCAGATCGGCGGGTTCAGCCTCATCGAGTGCGCCGGCCTGGACGAGGCCGTCGAGATCGCCGCCCGGCACCCCTGGGCCCGGCTCGGCCAGATCGAGATCCGCCCCGTCCACGAACCGTGACCCGGCCCGTGCCCCGGCGCGCCGCGGACCCCGGACCGGCCCGCCGCCCGCCTGCGAACGCGGACACGGCGGCCGCCGCCGCGGCGGCGTTCCGCACCGAATGGGGGCAGATCGTCGCGACCCTGATCCGCATGACCGGCGACTGGGACCTCGCCGAGGACTGCGCGCAGGACGCCTTCACCGCCGCCCTGCGCACCTGGCCCCGCGACGGCGTCCCCGACCGCCCCGGCGCCTGGCTCACCACCACCGCCCGCAACCGCGCCGTGGACCGGCTCCGCCGCGACGCCGCACGCTCCGCCCGCCTCCGCCAGGCCGCCCTCACCGCGGTCACCCCCGACGACCCGCCCGGCCCCGACGCCCCAGGCGGCGCGGGCGAGGACGGCTTCGGCGACGACCGGCTGCGGCTGATGTTCACCTGCTGCCACCCCGCGCTCGCCCTCGACGCCCGCGTCGCGCTCACCCTGCGCACCCTCGCCGGCCTCACCACCGCCGAGATCGCACGCGCGTTCCTGGTGTCGGAACCGGCGATGTCCAAGCGCCTCACCCGCGCCAAGCACAAGATCCGCGCCGCCGGGATCCCCTACCGCGTCCCGCCGCCGCACCTGCTGCCCGGCCGGCTCGGCGCCGTCCTGGCCGTGCTGTACCTGCTGTTCAACGAGGGCTACACCGCCGGCGGCGGGCCCGAACGGCGCGGGCTGAGCGCCGAGGCGATCCGGCTGGCGCGCGTGCTGGCCGCGCTGATGCCCGCCGAACCCGAACCGCGCGGCCTGCTGGCCCTGATGCTGCTGCACGACGCCCGCGCCGCCACCCGCGTCGACGCCACCGGGACGCTCGTCACCCTCGAACACCAGGACCGCACGCGCTGGGACGCCGCCGGGATCGACGAGGGCGCGCGGATCCTGGACGCCGCGCTGCACGACGCCCGCGCCGCCGGCCGCCGCGCCGGGCCGTACCTGGTGCAGGCCGCCATCGCCGCCTGCCACGCCACCGCGCCCGACGCCGCGTCCACCGACTGGCCGCAGATCGCCGCGCTCTACGACGTCCTGGCCCGCCTCGCGCCCACCCCCGTCGTCGCGCTGAACCGCGCCGTCGCCGTCGGCATGGCCCGCGGCCCCCGCGCCGGCCTCGCGCTGGTCGAGGCGCTGGAGCGGGACGGCGCCCTGGACGGCTACCCCCTGCTGCCCGCCACCCGCGCCGTCCTGCTGCGCCGCCTCGGACGCCGCGCCGAGGCCGCCCGCGCCTACCGCGCCGCGCTCGAGCTGACCGGCGGCGACGCCGAACGCCGCTACCTGGCCCGCCGCCTCGCCGAGACCACCGAACCCGACCCCACCGCGGCCGACCCCGCCGGGTCCGGCTGACCGGCGCGGGCACGTCCGAAGAAAACGGGGAAGGAGACTCCCGCGGGGGTGTCCGTCCGCGGCCCGCCCGTGCGTCGGTGGCACGAACGGGCCGCACCCGGCGGCTCGCCCCGACGCATCCGGAAGGACACCGCTCATGGACACCGTGCACTCCAAGGACGGCACCCCCATCGCCTACGACCGCACCGGCCACGGACCGGCCCTGGTGTGCGTGGGCGGCGCGCTCAACGACCGCGGGTCGGCCGCGCCGCTCGCCGCGCTGCTCGCGGGCCGCCGCACCGTCGTCGCCTACGACCGCAGGGGGCGCGGCGGCAGCGGCGACACCGCCCCCTACGCCGTCGAACGCGAGATCGAGGACCTGGCCGCCGTCATCGACGCCGTCGGCGGGCAGGCCGCGGTGTACGGGATGTCCTCGGGCGCCGTGCTGGCCCTGCGGGCCGCCGCGCACGGCCTGCCGATCACGCGCCTCGCCCTCTACGAGCCGCCGTTCACCCCCGACGAGCCCGACCGGATCCGGCGGACCCGCGAGCACGCCGCCGAGCTGAACCGCCGCCTGGAGCAGGGCCGCCGCGGCGACGCCCTGGAGCTGTTCATGACCGGTGTCGGCATGCCCGCCGAACTCCTCGCCCAGATGCGCAACGCCCCCATGTGGCCCGCCCTGGAGGCGCTCGCGCCGACCCTCGCCTACGACTCGGCCGTCATGGACGACGCCGCCGGAGGGATCCTGCCCGCCGCGACCGCCGCCGCCGTCACCGTCCCGGCGCTGGTGCTGGCCGGCGGCGCGAGCCCGGCCTGGATGCGCGACGCCGCCCGCCGCCTGGCCGGGCTCCTGCCCGCCGGCGCGCACCGCGTCCTGGACGGCCAGACCCACGACGTCGCACCCGACGTCCTCGCCCCCGCCCTGGAGGACTTCCTCACCGGGTGACCGCCCCACCCCGGCGTGCGGGCCCCCACCCGGGTCCGCACGCCGGGGTGGGTACGTCCCTCAGACCGGTACTTCGATGTGGCCGGGCGCGCCGCGGGACACCTCGGCGCGGCCCGCGGTGACCTGCGCCGCCCACGCCTCGAACGCCTCCACCTCCGCCAGCGGCACCGCCACGTCCGCCTCCACCGCCGCGCCGTAGCGGACGTCGGACGGCTGCACGCCGCGGCCGTGCAGATCCCCCAGGAACCGCCCCGCCAGCGCGTGCTCCACCCGCACCGTCACCGTCAGCACCGGCCGCAGCTCCACCACCCCGACCGCGTCGACCGCCTCCGACACCGCCTGCCCGTAGGCGCGCACCAGCCCGCCCGCGCCGAGCTTCACCCCGCCGAAGTAGCGGGTGACGACCGCGACCGTGCCGGTCAGGCCCCGCCGCACCAGCACCTCCAGCATCGGGATCCCCGCCGTCCCGGCCGGCTCCCCGTCGTCGCTGCTCTTGGTGATCTCGCCGTGCTCGCCGACCACGTACGCCGAGCAGTTGTGGGTGGCGTCGCGGTGCGCGCGGCGGTGCCGCGCCAGGAACTCCACCGCCTCGGCCTCGCCGGACGCGCGCGCCAGCGTGCACACGAACCGGGACCGGCGGATCTCCAGCTCGCGGGAGCCCCCGCCTCTGATCATGCGCATGTCGGCCCCGAGTCTAGGCGCCGCGCCGCCCCGGCGGCCGGGCTCAGCCCTTGGGGAACGGCCACGGGTTCGGGGCGCACCCGTACAGCGACTTGGTCTGCTGCACCATCACCGGCGCGGGACGCCCCTTGCCCGGGCACTGCAGGTGGCCGTGGCCGAGCGCGTGCCCGACCTCGTGGTTGATCACGTACTCGCGGTAGGAGGCCAGGTCGCGGCCGTAGGACGCGGCGCCCTCGCCGTAACGCAGCGCGTTGATGACCGAGCGGTTCCCCTGCCGGCACGACAGCTCCCCGCCGGTGACCAGCGGCGCGCACATCCGGTCGGTCAGCGCCGGGCTCGACAGCGACACCCGGAACCGCACCGGCCCCCGGCCGACCCGCTCGAACCGCATGGTGCCGCCGTGTCCCCAGCTGCGCGGGTCGTTGAGGACCCGCTGGACCTCCGCCGCGAAGTCCGCGCCCGTGATCGGCAGGCCCCGCTCGACCTCCACGGTGTACCGGACGAGGGTGCCGCGCGTCCCCTTCGGCTTCGCCGTGCCCGGAACCACCGCGTATCGGCCGCTCGCCGACCGGGGAATGCGGACGCGGGGCGGCTGGCGGCGGCCGTTCACCATCGGCCCCTGCACAGCCGTCTTGCCCGCCCTGCCCGGCCCGCCCGGTGACCGCCCGGACGCCGACGGGGACGACGCCGGTGACGACGGCGCCGAGGCCGCTCCCGAGGTCGGGGCAGCGGCGGCCGGGACGCGGTCGTCGTCACGGCCCAGCGTCAGCCAGGCGCCGGCGGCACCGGCGCCCAGCACCGCCACGACGCCGACCGCCACCGCGGTGCGGCGCCGCCGCAGCCCGCCGCCCGGCGGGCCCGAGGGGGCGGGAGGGTCCTGAAGGGGGTGCACGGCGCTCCGCTCGGCCAGGGCGCCCGCGGGCGTCCGGCGGCAGGACGGGCGGCGGACCCGCCGGCCGATCCCGCCGCGCGCCACCGAGCCCTCGACCTGCACGAACGCACGACGGCGCCTATCGTCGATCTCGCCTTGATCGTATCGGTCCGGAAACGGTGCGACGCCGGCCTGCGGCCGGGCCGCGGCCGGTCAGGCGTCGATCAGGTCGATCAGGTCGGCGATCGAGGGCACCACCCGGTGCGGGCGGAACGGGAAGCGGCCCACCTCGTCCTTGCGGGTCACCCCGGTCAGCACCAGGATCGTCTCCAGGCCCGCCTCCACGCCGGCGACGATGTCGGTGTCCATCCGGTCGCCGACCATCGCGGTCTGCTCGCTGTGCCCGCCGACGACGTTCAGCGCGGTCCGCATCATCAGCGGGTTGGGCTTGCCGACGAAGTACGGCTCCACCCCCGTCGCGCGGGTGATCATGGCTGCGACGGCGCCGCAGGCGGGCAGCGAGCCCTCCTGGGACGGGCCGACCGGGTCGGGGTTGGTCGCCACGAACCAGGCGCCGCCCTCGATCAGCCGGATCGCCTGGGTGATCTGGGAGAAGCTGTAGGTGCGGGTCTCGCCCAGCACCACGTAGTCGGGGCTGATGTCGGTGAGGACGTAGTCGGCCTCGTGCAGCGCCGTGGTCAGCCCCGCCTCCCCGATCACGTACGCCGACCCCTCGGGCCGCTGGTCGGCCAGGAACCGGGCGGTGGCCAGCGCCGAGGTCCAGATGAACTCGGCCGGGACCTGCAGCCCGAGCGCGGCCAGCCGGGCCGACAGGTCGCGGCGGGTGTAGATCGAGTTGTTGGTCAGCACGAGGAACGGCTTGCCGGAGGCGGCGAGCCTGCGGATGAACTCGTCGGCGCCGGGGACGGGGTGGCCCTCGTGCACCAGCACGCCGTCCATGTCCGACAGCCAGTACTCGATCGGCTTGCGCTCGGTCATGTCCCCATTGTCGCAGGTGGAGATCGTCACGTGGAACGGTCCGGGGCCGCCTGGGGGCGTCCGGGCGGCGACCGGGGGGCGACCGGGGGCGTCCGCGCGGACCGTTGACCGGCGAGTGAGACAAATCATAGATTTGCCCCACGGTGCGCCGAACCGTGTTCGGTGAAAGGGCCGCTCGGCGGCGCGCCGGTGCAGTCCGCGGGAGGCGCGCGTGCAGAGCCGCGAGAACAACGGCCCCGAGCTGACGATCGCCGAGGTCAGAGCCCGGCTGACGGCCCCGGGCCAGCTCTTCGAGATGGACGAGGTCGACATCCGCGGCGTGCGGACCCGCGTCTGGAAGAACGCCCCGACCACCCTGCGGGACGTCCTGGAGCTCTCGCGCGGGCACGGCGACGCCCCGTTCCTGGTCTACGAGGACGACCGGCTCAGCTTCGCCGAGCACCACCGCCGCGCCGCGGCGTTCGGGCGGCTGCTGGCGGCCGAGTACGGCATCGCCAAGGGCGACCGGGTCGCGATCGCGATGCGCAACTACCCCGAATGGTCGGTGGCGTTCTTCGGCGCCGCCGTCGCCGGCGCCGTCGTCGTCCCGCTGAACGCCTGGTGGAGCGCCGACGAGCTGGAGTACGGGCTGCGCGACAGCGGCGCCCGGCTCCTCGTCGCCGACGCCGAGCGCGCCGAGCGCCTCGCCGGCGTGCTGCCCGGCCTCGGCATCCCGCTGCTGGTCGCCCGCCCGGGCGGCGACCCGCCCGCCGGCGGCGAGGCCTTCGACACCGCCCTCGCCCGCGCCCTGGACGACGGCGCCGACGGCCTCCCGGACGTGGAGATCGGCCCCGAGGACGACGCCACGATCTTCTACACCTCCGGCACCACCGGACGCTCCAAGGGCGCCCTCGGCACCCACCGCAACATCACCACCAACCCGGTCAGCCTCGCCTACGGCCTGCTGTCGGCGGGCGTGCGCGCCGGCGCCACGATCGAGCAGCTCACCACGCCGCAGCCGCGCGTCACCCTGCTGAGCGTCCCGTTCTTCCACGCCACCGGCTGCCACTCGGTGCTGGTGTCCAGCGCCCTGCAGGGCGGCACCGTCGTGCTGATGTACAAGTGGGACGTCACCAAGGCGCTGGAGCTGATCGAGCGCGAGCGCGTCACCGGGTTCGGCGGCGTGCCGACGATGGCCTGGCAGGTGCTGACCTCCCCCGACTTCGACAAGTACGACACCTCCAGCCTCACCGGCGTCAGCTACGGCGGCGCGCCCGCCGCGCCCGCCCTCGTCGACAAGATCAAGGAGCGGCTGCCGCAGCGGGTCCCCGGCAACGGCTACGGCCTCACCGAGACCTCCTCGGTCACCACCTACAACGGCGGCGTGAACTACCTGGAGCACCCCGACAGCGTCGGCCCGCCCGTCGCGGTCTGCGACGTGCGGGTCGTCGACCCCGCCACCGGCGAGGACCTGCCGCCCGGCGAGGTCGGCGAGCTGCTCATCGCCGGCCCCAACGTGATCAAGGGGTACTGGAACAAGCCGGAGGCGACCGCGCAGGCGTTCGCGGACGGCTGGTTCCACAGCGGCGACCTGGCCCGCGTCGACGCCGACGGGTTCGTCTACATCGTCGACCGCGCCAAGGACATGCTGATCCGCGGCGGCGAGAACATCTACTGCGCCGAGGTCGAGGCCGCCCTCTACGAGCATCCCGCCGTCGCCGACTGCGCCGTCATCGGCGTCCCGCACGACGTCCTCGGCGAGGAGGTCGGCGCCGTCGTCGTCCCCCGCCCCGGCACCTCGCCGGCCCCCGAGGAGATCCAGGCGTTCCTGCGCGAGCGGATCGCCGCGTTCAAGGTGCCCGTCCACTTCTGGTTCCGCGACGAGGGCCTGCCCCGCAACCCCGGCGGGAAGATCCTCAAGACCCGGCTGCGCAGCGAGCTGCTCGGCTGACCCGCCGCCCCGCCCACCGTCCACCCCGGCCCGCCGCTCCCCTCACGGGCACCGGCGCGCCCGTCCACCCCCGGGCGCGCCGGGTAACGTGATCTTGTGAGCGAACAACGACCCGCCGGCGGGATCCGCCGGATCAACGCCCCGGACCTGGCGCCCGGCCCCGGCTACAGCCACGTCGTCTCGGTGGACGTGCCCGGGCGCCTCGTCGTCGCCAGCGGCCAGATCGCCCTGGACGGCGACGGGAACCTCGTCGGCCCCGGCGACCTGGAGGCCCAGACCCGGCAGGTGTTCACCAACCTGCAGGCCGCGCTCGCCGCCGCCGGCGCACGCTGGGAGCACGTGATCCGGCTCGGCTACTTCCTGCGCGACGCGTCGAAGGTCGGCGTGGTGCGCGCCGTCCGCGCGGAGATGCTGCCCGACGGCGTCGACCCCGCCGCGTCGCTGATCCAGGTGTCCGGGCTGGTCCGCGACGACCTGCTCATCGAGGTGGAGGCCCTCGCCGTCGTCCCCGCCGCCTGACCGCCCCCAAGCAACGCGGAAGGGGCGGGGCTCCGGGCCCCGCCCCTTCGCACCGGATCACCGTCAGACGTTCACGCCGAAGTCGGCGGCGATGCCCGCCAGCCCCGAGGCGTACCCCTGGCCGACCGCGCGGAACTTCCACTCCGCGCCGTTGCGGTACAGCTCCCCGAACACCATCGCGGTCTCGGTGGAGGCGTCCTCCGACAGGTCGTAGCGGGCGATCTCCCCGCCGCCGGCCTGGTTCACCACCCGGATGAAGGCGTTGCGGACCTGCCCGAAGCTCTGCTGCCGGCCGTCGGCGTCGTAGATCGACACCGGGAACACGATCTTGGCGACCTCGGCCGGGACCGCCTGCAGGTCCACCTTGATCTGCTCGTCGTCGCCCTCGCCCTCGCCGGTCAGGTTGTCGCCGGTGTGCTCCACCGACCCGTCCGGGCTCTTCAGGTTGTTGAAGAACACGAAGTGCTGGTCCGACAGCACCTTGTTCTCCGCCGAGCACAGCAGCGCGCTGGCGTCCAGGTCGAAGTCGGTTCCGGTGGTGGTGCGCACGTCCCAGCCCAGACCCACCACGACCGCGGTCAGTCCGGGAGCCTCCTTGGTCAACGAGACGTTGCCGCCCTTGCTCAGACTGACTCCCACTGTGCCTACCTCCGTATCGGACCGGGCGGATGACCCTCACCCGCGGCCTGTCTTAGCAGAACGGTAGCCAGTCCCCGCCGGTTCCCCCGGCGGTTTCGCCGATGACCGGCGTGGCGTGCGGATTCGCGCCCGCACGCCACGCCGATCATGAGCCGCAGCGGGTCAGCCGCCGGTGAGGAACGCCGTCGGCGCGGTGATCACCGGCGGGAGCTCGAACGCCGCCGCCAGCTCCCCGGCGCGCGGCGCGAGCCCGTCGCAGGCCCGCCGCCGCGCCGCGTCCACCTCCTGCAGCCATCCCGGCGGCACGACGCCCTCGTCCAGCAGGCCGTCGGCGCGGCGCGCCATCCAGTTCAGCGCGTGCAGGCGCAGCACCGGCCGCAGCGCCGCCGGGCCCGACTCGGCGGCGGCGTCGCAGATCTCCAGCATGACGCGGTCGGCGCACGCGGTCGCGGTCCGCGCGGCGAGCACGAGGTTGTCGTTCCAGGCGGTGAACGGGTCGGCGCCCGCGTCGGCGGCGGCCCGGACCCGGGCGGCGAGCGCGTCGCGCATCCGCCGCTCGGCCTCGCGCGCCAGGAACAGCGGCACCCGCGGCGAGTCCAGGTCCCCGCCGTCCGGCGGGCCCGGCACCGCCTCGGGCGGGGTGTAGCGGTCCAGGTCGGCCATCGCCCTCGCCGTGTCGTACAGGATCAGCTCGTTGTCGCCGCCGGCGTTCATGTAGGCGTGGGTGAGGCCCCGGTAGGCGTTGAGGCGCTCCACGGCCGCGAAACCGGGTGCGCCCGAGTGCACCCGGCACATCGACACCGTCTCCTGCGCGGTGACGGTGGACGCCGCCTTCAGCAGCGCCAGGTCCCGGTCGACCGCCGACCACGGCGCCCACGCGGTCTCCGGCCCGCCGGCGGGGACGTCGGCGGAGGTCCGGCGGGCCTTGACGTGCGCGGCGACGGCGGTCAGCGCGTACGCCGACGCCAGCGCGCCCAGCACCGCCTCCTGCTGGTTGCGGTAGTCGGTCAGCGGGCGGCGCGGCGCGAGGCGGCCGAGGGTGGAGCGGCCCGCCGAGTGCGCCAGCAGCATCCCGGCGGACGCGCGGGTGATCGCGGCGGACGCGGAGATCACCGCGCGCCACACCGCCGGTGCGATGCCCATCGAGCGGGTCAGCCGCGCTCCCGGCGATCCGGCGGGGTCGTGGAAGGAGCCGTCGGCGTCGATGCGGGCGCCGTCGCGCAGCCACGCCTCGTAGGGGACGTGCAGGTCCTCCAGCAGCACGGCCGCGTAGTCGACCTGCAGCCCGGTGGTCTCGGGCGCCGGCACGACCCGCACGCCGGGCGGGACGGTCCCGTCGGGGCCGCGGACCGGCACCGTGAACACGAACACCCCGCGCTCCTCGCCGCCGTGCACGAGCGTGGCGTAGACGCAGGCGGTCTTGGGCAGGTCGGGGTGGGCGGTGCTGGTGGGGAACTTGGCGGCCTGCACGTCGGGGGTGTGCAGCACGAACCCGCCGGTGGCGGGGTCGTGGCGGGCGACGGTGCGCGGCGACAGGTGGCTGTTGCTGCGGCCGACCTCGGTCATCAGCAGCGTCCCGAACGAGTCCATCGACTCCAGGGCCTCGCGGGCGGCGCTCGGGCCGTCCTGGGCGGTGCCGAACCGGATGACGGGGCCGAGCGCGAGGGTGTAGTGCAGCAGCATCACGTGGAACAGCGCCGGGTCGGCGATCGCGGCGCGTTCCAGCAGCGCGCACAGCGCCGGCGGGTCGTCCAGCAGCTCGGAGGCGGGCGGCGCGGCGAGCCCGGCGCGCCGCAGCCGCGCGTAGGTGAGGGCCTGGTGGTCGCGGGCGGTGAGCCCGCCGGGGTAGGTGAAGAACTCCTCGGGGACGGCGTCGGCGAGCCGTTCGCGGAGTTTGGGGCCGGGGGACGCGCCGCGCACGAAACCGGCGAGGTCGCCATCGGGGGAGGTGCCCATGGACATGCCCATCGCGCTGCTCTCCTGTCGGGACGGAGTGGTCGGGCTGAGGGGGGCGGGCGGAAGCGGGAGCGGGCCGGGGTACGGGCCCGGGGGGCGGGCCTGCGCGGGTCAGGCCTGCGGGTCGGGGGTGATGCCGGGCGCGGACTTGCCGACCGGCGGGCCGTCCGGCCCGATCGCCTCGGCGGCGCCGGGCGCGGTCTCGGTGGTGCGGGGGCGCGGCACGTCCTGGCGGGGCCGGTCGCGCAGCGGCACCAGGAAGGTGTGCGCGTCCGGGACGCTGAGGCGGGCGCACTGGCACAGCGCGTTGCCCGACCCGGCCTCGGCGAACACCGTCGCGCCGGCGGCGTGCACGGCGCGCAGCGTCTCCGGCAGCCGGACGGGCTTGACGATGCAGTCGGCCAGCGCGCGGTGCAGGTCGTCGTCGTCGCGGTAGGCGCGGCCGCGCACCGGGGAGTGCACAGCCAGCTCCAGCGGCCGCTGCGGGAACGCGCGGATGACCGAGTACCACTCGTCGTCGGCACCGGCCATCGCGGGATGGTGCGACAGGTAGGGCACGGCGAGCCGGACGGCCCGCACCCCGGTGTCGCGGGCGGCGGCCAGCACCGCCTCCAGCGGCGCGTCGGGACCCGACACGACGGTGACCGACGGGGCGTTCAGGCACGCGACGACGACCTCGGGCGCGCCGGCGGCGCCGATGCAGGCGCGGGCGCCGTCCTCGCCGGCCTCCAGCAGCGCCATCCCGCCGCCCGCGCCGCGCCGGGCGAGGACGTCGACGAGGCTGACGGCCATCCGGGCGCCGTCGGCGATGGCGAACACGCCCGCGCAGACCATCGCGGCGATCTCCCCGAAGCTCTGCCCGACGGCGAAGCCGGGCTGCACGCCCATCGCGCGCAGCGCGCGGTCGACGGCGACGGAGGAGGCGTAGCCGGCGAGCTGGGCGACGCCGGGGGCGCGGGCCGCCGCCCGGTACCCGGCGGGGTCCTCCAGCAGGATCGCGCGCATCGACGGCCACCCGTCCGGCAGGCCCTCCTGGACGGCGTCCAGGACGTCGGCGGCGGCGCGTGCGGCGGCGGGCCCGGAACGTGCCAGCGAGGGCAGGTCGGGGACGCCTGCCGAGCCGGTCCCGGCGAACAGGAACGCGCAGACGTCATCGGGTTTGAGCTCCCCGGCGGGGTCGAAGGGGCCGTCCGGATGGAAAGAGGAGTGGGACACGCGAGGTCTCCTTACCTGGAAGGAAGGCTCTCTTTTCTTTTCGGATAAAGGCCGCTTAACGAGGAGTTATGGAACACAAATCCTGAAATGGGATTATTCACTCATGGAATCGGCCTGGCAACCGTCGGTGCAACGGACGGACCGCAGCGCGGCCCCCGCCGCGCCGCGCCCGGCCACGACCGCCGGCCTCACCGCCGGCTGGGGGGAGCGACGCATGACCTGGAGCGACCAGCAGCCCGCGCACACCCGGTGGGCGATCCGCGGCACCGGCTCCTACCTGCCGGAACGGCGCGTGCCCAGCACCGAGGTGGCGCGCTCGCTCGGCCTGGAGGACGACTGGGTCGAGGAGCGCACCGGCATCCGCAGCCGACACGTCGCCGCTCCCGGGCAGGCCGCCTCCGACCTCGCCGCCGCCGCCGCGCGCGACGCCCTCGACGCGGCCGGGCTGCGCCCCGCCGACGTCGGGCTGATCGTCCTCGGCACCTCCACCCCCGACGAGCTCGGCCCCTCCACCGCCTGCCGCGTGCAGGCGCTGCTCGGCGCTCGCGGCGCCGCCGCCTTCGACGTCGCCGCCGCCTGCACCGGGTTCGTGTTCGGGCTGCAGGCCGCGCTCGGCTGGCTCGCCGCCCAGCGCGGCGCCGCCCCGTACGCGCTGGTCATCGGCGTCGAGGTGTACTCGCGGTTCCTCGACCCCGCCGACCGCGGCACCGCCGCGCTGTTCGGCGACGGCGCCGCCGCCGCGGTCGTCGGGCCCGTCCCCGCCCCCTACGGCATCGGGCCGGTGACGCTCGGCTCCGACGGCACCCGCGCCGGCGACGTCCTCATCCCCGCCGGCGGCTCCCGCCTCCCCGCCGCCGCCGAAACGCTGGCCGATCTTGGCCACACCATCCACATGGACGGCCGCGCCGTCCGCGGCTTCATCGCCGAGATGCTGCCCCGGCTGGTCGCCGAGGCGTGCGAGGACGCCGGGATCAAGCCCGCCGACCTCGCCCTGGTCGTCCCGCACCAGCCCAACCCACGGCTGGTGGCCTCGCTGGCCGGGCGCGCCGGCCTCGACCCCGCGCAGCTGATGATCGCCGGGGAGGACGTCGGCAACATCGGCGCCGCCAGCCTCCCCTACGCGCTCGACCGGGCCGTGCGGACCGGCCGCGTCGGCGGCGGCGACCTGGTGCTGCTCGCCGGGTTCGGCGCGGGGCTGACCTGGGGCCACACCCTCATCACCTGGCCCGCCGCCTGACGCCTCAGGGGCGGGCGGCCGCGCCGCCCGCCCCCGCCGCGCCGGGGCCGTCACCGGCCGAGCAGGCCGGCGACCGAGCGCAGCAGGTCGCGGGTCTCGGCGCGGCGGTCCCAGCCGATCACCGCGCAGACGGCCGCGAGCGCGGCGGGGAACAGCGCCCACGCGGCGTCCAGCACCAGCAGGTGGGTGAGGACCGCGCCGGCCAGCAGGCCGATCAGCGCGGTCGCGGCGAACCCGGCCAGCCGCGGGACCACCAGCCCGATCGCGCCGGCGGCCTCGACGGCCCCGGTCACGTACCGGAACCACTGCCCCCAGCCGATCCGGGCGAAGGTCTCGACCGCGTCGGCCTGCCCGGCGAACTTCGGCATCGCCGAGGCGAAGAACAGGAACGCGGCGATGAGGGCCTGCGCGGCCCACAGGACGCGGCGCAGGACGCGGCGGCGGCCCTCGACGGTGCCGGTGGCGGGGGCGGCGAGGATCTGGGTGACGGTCATGGCGGTGTCCTTCCGTGCGACGTGCTCGTCTCGTGCCTTCACTGACGCGTCGCACGGGCGGACGCCGGATCGACATCCCGCCGGATTTTTTCTCCGAGTTTTTTCGCGGACCGCGTCAGCGCAGGTCAGCGACCGCCCGGAGCGCCCCCGCACCGGCGCCGGCGGGCGCCTCGCGGGCGTTGTGGCGGGCGGCGACCGCGGCGGTGACGCGGACGAACGCCGCCAGCGCCCGCGACCGCGACTCCTCCGGCCACGCCAGCACCAGCGTCGTCGGCGGCGCGTCGGGCACCGGCACCGCCGTCAGGTCGTCGCGCAGCAGCCGCCGGTAGGAGCGGGGCAGCACCGCCACCATCCGGCCGAGCGCGATCAGCTGCATCACCTGGCCCCCCTCGGTCACCATCGGCCCGTCGCCGTCCGGCCGGTACGGGGTCCGCGGCAGCACCTCACCGTCCAGGTCGGCCATCGACACCTGCGCCCGGCCCGCCAGCCGGTGCGTCCGGGGCACGACGACGACCTGCGGTTCCACCACCAGCTCCTCGACGGCCAGGCCGGTCAGGTCGGCGCGCGGCGCGTACAGCAGGGCGGCGTCGGCGCGGCCGTCGTCCAGCGCCTGCCGCGCGCCGTAGCCGAACACCATCTCCACCGGCGGCGCCTCCGGTTCCCGCTCGTACCCGGCGAGGATCTCCGGCAGCAGCCCGCCGCCGTCCCCGCCGGGCTTCATCGCCAGCGCCAGCCGCGCCCCGGACCCGCCGGCCCGGCGGGTGCGGCGCACCGCGGCCTCGACGGCCGCCAGCGCCGCGCCGCCCTCGGCCAGCAGCGTCTCCCCCGCCGGGGTCAGCGTCACCCGGCGGCTGGTGCGCTCCAGCAGCCGGACGCCGAGCCGCCGCTCCAGCCGGGCGATCGCGCGCGACAGCGGCGGCTGGGCGATGCCGAGCCGTTCGGCGGCCCGCCCGAAGTGCAGCTCCCGGGCGACCTCCACGAAGTAGGCCAGCTCCCGCGTCTCCACCACATCCATACCTCCAGGGTATCGATCGGGGTCCGGTCGGTGTTGGAGTCGGGCCCGGGGGCGATGGTGGAGTGAAGGACATGACCGAGACACCGAACGACGACAAGGTCGCCCTGGTCACCGGGGCGAACAAGGGGATCGGCCGCGCCATCGCCGAAGGCCTCGCGGCGCGCGGGATGACCGTGCTGCTCGCCGCCCGCAACCCCGACCTCGGCGAGAAGGCGGCGGCGGATCTGCGCGACGACGGGCACGACGTCCGGTTCGTCCCGCTGGACGTCACCGACGACGCGAGCGTGCGGGCCGCCGCCGGCGCGGTGACCGCCGCGCCGGGCCGCCTCGACGTGCTGGTGAACAACGCCGGCATCTCCGGCGGCGTCCGCGACCTGCCGTCCGAGGCGGACCTGGACCGCACCCGCCGGGTGTTCGAGACGAACCTGTTCGGCGTGATGCGGGTGACCAACGCGCTGCTGCCGCTGCTGCGCCGCTCCCCCGCCGCGCGGATCGTCAACGTCTCCAGCGGCACCGGGTCGCTGGCCCACATGACCGACCCGGACCACTACTTCTGGAACCTGGGCGCCGTGGCGTCCTACCCGCAGTCCAAGACCGCGCTGAACATGCTGACCGTCCAGTACGCCAAGGAGCTGCGCGACACCGGCATCCTGGTCAACGCGGTCGCGCCCGGCGCCTGCGCCACCGACTTCGCCACCGAGCACATCCGCGCGGGCCGCACCATCACCCGCACCGCCGAGCAGGGCGCCGCGATCGCGATCCGGATGGCGACCCTGCCGGACGGCGGCCCGACCGGCGGGTTCTTCGACGACGACGGCCCCGTCCCCTGGTGACCCGTCCCCGTGGTGACACGGGCCGGCCGCCCGGTCACCACGGGGACAGGACCAGCGCCTGGACGGCGAGCGCCGTGGCCGCCTGCGCCGCCAGCCACCACCGCGACCCCGCGCCCGGCACGGGCCCGGCGGCCCGCAGCGACGCGGCCGCCACCAGCCACGCCGCGAACGGCACCCAGATCCGCTCGACCTCGCCCTTCGTCACCCCCGACAGGTCCAGCACGACCACGCCCAGCAGCGCCGCGCACGCCGGCAGCGCCACCGCGGCCGCCGGGGACAGCGCCCTGGTCCGGGCGGCGCGCCACAGCGCGCCCGCCGCGCGCGGCAGCGCGTACGCGACCGCGGGGCCCGTCAGCAGCCCCAGCACTGCGAGGTCGCCGAACAGGAAGTAGGCGTAGGACCGCTGCGCCGAGCCGCGGCTGACGAGGTAGGTGTCCAGGGTGGCGCGGACGCCGTCCGGCCACCAGAACCCCAGCAGCGTGAACGCGGCCGGCACCACCACCAGCCCCGCGACCAGGCACGCCAGCACCCGCGGGCGCGGACGGGACAGCAGCAGCACAGCCAGCGGCACCGCGAACAGCGGCAGCAGACCGTACGACAGGTACGGCAGGCTTCCCAGCAGCACCCCGCCGGCCACCGCCGCGACGGCCGCCGAGACGGGACCGGCGCGGCGGGCGGCGACCGCCGCCAGCGCGGTCCCCCACGCGGCGACGGCGAGGAAGAACGCGTCCATCGCGGTCGCGACCCACAGCGCCAGCGGCGCCAGCACCAGGAACGGCACCGCCGCCCGCGCCGCCCGCTCCCCCGCGACGCACCGCAGCGTCACCGCGATCGCGGCGACCGCCGAGGCGCCCGACGCGATGACGAACGCCGCCGCCCACCCGGTGCCGGGCAGCCCCGCCTTCTCCAGCGCGAACAGCGCCAGCGTCGGCAGCGGCGGATGCCCCCGCACGTGCGTGGTGTAGCCGCCGAGCCGCTCGGTGAACGTCCGCAGCCACTCCAGCGGGTCCGGCCGCACCTGCGCCAGGCCCGCCGGGTACTCGGTCGGCGCGTCCAGCGGCCGGGCGAGCGCGCCCCAGCCGTCGCAGGCGGCGAGCGCGACCGCCCACAGCGCGGCGCCCGCCCACGCGGCCGGCAGCAGCGTCCGCCACCGCAGCCGCGACGCCGCCCACGGCAGCACCGCCACCAGCGCGGCGGCCGCCACGATGGCCGGAGCCATCCGCCAGGTCAGCGGATGCGAGCGCGCCCGCGCGTGCAGCGGCGGCAGCGCGTCCTCGGTGGCGAGCCCGGCGCGCCGCAGGTACCAGCCGACCGTGAACACCGCCGCGATGCCCGCCGCCCACACCGCCACGGCGATCCATCCCGGACGGGTCCCGCGCCCGGCGTCCGGGGCCGCCGCGGCCGGGGCGCGGGTGTCGGTGGCGGTCATTTGCCCCGCTCCCTCTTCGGCGGCGGGACGGCGCGGTGCGCGCCGCCGCCCGCGGCGTCCCGGCGGCGGCTCCGGGTGAGCATCCGCGCCGCCAGCACCGCGACCGCCACGGCGCCGATCACGCCGACGACGATCGCGAGGTTGCGGCCGTAGGGCAGCGGCAGCTGCGACGGGACGTCCGGGCGGCGCCCGTAGCCCAGCACCAGCGGGATCGCCACCGCCGTCACGCACGCCGCGACCAGCAGCGCGCCGCGCAGCACCCGCCGGTAGGCGACCGGGATCCAGCCCGTCACCGCGCCCGCGACCAGCACCGCCGGGACCAGCACCCCGTCGTGCAGGACCGCGGCGCCCGCGAACCACGCCGCCCAGCGCCCGACCGGGACGTCCGCGACGATCCCGCTCAGCCCGTAGCCGATCAGCGCCAGTCCTCCCGCGTACGTCGCCGCGTGCGTGAGCGTGCGCGCGTTCACCGGACCACCAGCCGCTCGACCCACTTGGTCTGCATGACGCCGGGGCGGTTCGGTGCGATGAGCCGGCACGGGTAGCCGTGGTCGAGGTCGAGCGGCTCGCCGTTCACCCGCAGCGCCAGCAGCGTGAGGGGGTCGTGCCAGTGCGGCGGCCGGACCTCCGAGGTGCGGTAGAGGCCGTAGCGCTCCAGCGACTCGACACGGACGTCGGCGTCGTCGTCGACGCCCGCCATGCGCAGCACGTCCCGCAGCCGCACGCCCTGCCAGGTCGCCTCCGCGCTCCAGCCCTCCACGCACGCGATCGGCAGCCGCGCCGTCCGCATCGGCATCGCCTGCAGCTGCGCCAGCGACAGGGTCAGCTCGCGCCGGACGCGTCCGGTGACGGTGAGCCGCCAGCCCGGGTCGCGGGCGAGCGCGGTGACGCCCGACCCGGCGGCGGACTTGTTGACCGGCAGGCCCTGCGACCCGATCCCGGGACGGCGCGGCGCGAGCACCGCCAGCCGCGCCAGCGGCGACACCGTCTCCCCCACGGTGGTCGCGACGACGACGCCGCTCGCGCCGAACACCGTCAGCAGGAACGTGCGGCGGCGCAGCCCGTCGGTGGGCCGCGTCATCACGGTGCGGCGCGTCTTGGACCACTCGTTGGCGATGTGGATCAGCAGCGCGCCGATGATGATGTAGGCGGTCCAGTAGTGCGCGGTGGTGAAGAAGAACCGGAACGCGTACCAGTAGTCGATGTTCATCACGCCGGTGACCAGCTGGAACAGCGACCCGCCGACGAGCACGAACACCAGCAGCCGCTCGACCGCGTGCCCGGCGGAGCGGGCGGGCGGCCACTGCAGCAGCCGCGGGTAGACCGTCCACAGCTTGGCCAGCAGCAGCGGCACCGCCGCCAGGCCCGTCATGACGTGCAGCCCCTGGGTGACCCGGTACAGGTTCACCGGGCGCGACGGCCACGTCATCCAGTTCGGCGGGTTCTGCATCAGGTGGCTGACCAGCCCGGTGCAGAACGCGACGAGGAAGCAGGCGCCGAGCGCGATGCCGAGCCACGCGGCGACGCGCTCGTCGTGCAGGCGGCTGGTGAAGCGCTCGGGCAGCGTCGTCAGCGCCGCCGGCGGGGCCAGCAGCCGCGAGCGGAGCGGCCTGGTCAGGAGCGCAGGGCGACGAACCATCGGCCGGCCTCCTCCCACCGTTCGGTGATCTCGGCCGCGCACGCGGCGGCCAGCGCGCCGGCGCCGTCGGCGGACACGTGCGCCCAGGGGAACCATTCGCCGACCGCGCGGCCCGACCGCAGCCGCAGCGGCTCGGTCCGCGACCCGGCGCCCGGCGGGTCCACCTCCACCAGCGCCCGGCCGCCCGGCCCCAGCAGCGCCAGGACGCGGCGCAGCAGTACGGCGGGGTCGCCGCCGATGCCGATGTTGCCGTCGGCCAGCAGCACCGTCCGCCACCGCCCGGCGCCCGGCACCCGCCCGAACACGTCGCGGCACAGGGCCGGGGCGCCCGCCGCGATCGTCAGCGCGACCGCGCGCGGCGCCACGTCGATGCCGAGCACCGGCAGGCCGCGGCGGGCCAGCGCGGCCGTCAGCCGTCCCGGGCCCGACCCGACGTCCAGGGTGGCGCCCCGGCAGCGGTCCAGCAGCTCGGCGTCGCCGGGGCGCAGCGCCAGCCAGTCCTGTACCGGCAGCGGCCGTCGGCGGCCGTCGGCGTGCTCGATCTCCACCGGCGCGGCGCCCCGCAGCGCCTCCTCGTACAGTTCGCCGATCATGCCGGGACGGTCCCTTCGGCGACCCTGCTCCCGAGGGCGCGGACGGCCGCGGCGAACCGGCCGCCGGGCGCCTGCGCGGCGACGGCCTCGGCGTCGGGCGGGGTGTCGACGTCGGTCAGCTCCGGCATGGCCGCGACGGTGAGGCCGACGGCGTGCAGGCGGGCGAGCTGGAGCGTTCCGGTGTCGGGGCGCGACATCGGGACGCCGAGCAGCAGCCGCTCGTCGGGGCGGCGCAGTCCCAGCAGCCAGAACCCGCCGTCGCGCGCCGCGCCGAACACCGCGTCGTGCCCGCGCAGCGCGCGCCCGGCGCGGGCCAGCAGCGCGGGCGTGACCTGCGGGGTGTCCATCCCGATCAGCACGAGCGGGCGGCCGTCGTAGGCGTCGGAGAAGGCGTGCGCGAGCCGCTCGTCCAGCCCGCCGCCGCGCTGCGCGACCACCGCGAAGCCGCGGGGCAGCCACGGGCCCGACGCCCCCGACAGCGCGAGGACGCGGCGGCGCGCCGGCGTCGCGGCGACCGCGGCGAGGGTGTCGTGCAGCGCGGCCGCGGCCAGCGCGGCGGCCTCATCGGGCGTGTAGGCGGAGGTCAGGCGGGTCTTCACCCGTCCCGGCACCGGCTCCTTGGCGATGACGATCAGGTCGGCCTCGCTGTCCGGGGCGGTCACGGGGCGACCTCCGCCAGGACGCGGCGCATGTCGCGGACGGCGCGGACCGTCCCGCCGAGCGTCCCGGTCACCTTCGACTCGCCGGTGCGCGGCAGGTACGCCACGTCCAGCTCACCGATCCGCCAGCCCGCGCGGGCGGCGCGCAGCACCATCTCCAGCGGGTAGCCGAACCGGCGGTCCGCCAGTTCCAGCGCGAGCAGCCCGGCGCGCGGCGCGGCGCGCATCGGGCCGAGGTCGTGCAGCCGGGTGCCGGCGCGCCGGTTCAGCGACCGTGCCAGGACGGCGTTGCCGAGCCGGGCGTGCGGCGGCCACGCGCCGCGCCCGGCCGGGCGGCGCCGCCCCAGCACCAGCGCGGGCGCGCCGCCGGCCGCGAGCCGGTCGAGCTCGGCGACCAGGCGCGGCAGCTCGGCGGGGTCCAGCGAGGCGTCGGCGTCCATGACGCACACCACCTCGGCGGTGGCGGCCAGCAGCCCGGCGTGGCAGGCGGCGCCGAACCCGCGGGCCGCGGCGGGCACCACGTCGGCGCCGTGGTCCGCGGCAACGCGCGCGGACCCGTCGGTGGAGGCGTTGTCGACCACCAGGGGGCGGAAGCCCGCGGGCATCCGCGACAGCACCCACGGCAGGGCCTCCGCCTCGTTGAGGCACGGGAGAATCACGTCGATCACGGCTCTGACGCTACTTTCGGTGACGGGCCGGCGACCCTTACGAACTGGTGACGGGCTGCCGGGCAGGCGCCGCGGCGGGCCCGGCGGGGGCCGCGGTGTCCCGGGCGAACTCGGCCATGCCCACGTCGAACGGCACGGACGCGGCGAACCCGAGCTCGCGGCGCGCGCGGTCGGGGCGGGCGACGATGTGGCGGACGTCCCCGAGCCGGTGACCGCCCGTGACGCGGGGCCGCGGGCCGCCGAACGCGCCGGCGAGCGCGCGCGCCATGTCGCCGATGGTGCGGGGCTCGCCGCTGGCGATGTTGTAGGCGCGCAGCGCGCCCGGCCCGGGCGCGCCCGCGGCGGCCCGCTCCAGGGCGAGCACGTTGGCGCGGGCGACGTCGCGGACGTGCACGAAGTCGCGGCGCTGCGCGCCGTCCTCGAACACCAGCGGCGCCTCGCCGTTCATCAGCCGCGACCGGAAGATCGCCGCGACGCCCGCGTAGGGGGTGTCGCGCGGCATCCGCGGCCCGTACACGTTGTGGTACCGCAGCGCCGCGGCGGTGCCGCCGGTCGTCCGCGCCCACGACGCCGCCAGGTGCTCCTGCGCGAGCTTGGTGTCGGCGTAGACGTTGCGGGGGTCGAGCGCCGCGTCCTCGGCGACGGTGCCGGGCGCGAGCGGGCGCCCGCACTCGGGGCAGTCCGGTTCGAACCGTCCGGCGCGCAGCGCCTCCTCCGGGCGTGGCGCCGGACGCACCGGGCCGTGCGCCGCGCAGCTGTAGGCGCCCTCCCCGTAGACGACCATCGACGACGCCAGCACCAGCGTGCCGACCCCGGCGCGGGCCATCTCCGCCAGCAGCACCGCGGTGCCGTGCACGTTCACCGACGCGTAGTCGGGCAGGTCGGACACGTCCACGCCGAGGCCGACCTTGGCGGCCTGGTGGCAGACGGCGTCCGCGCCGCGCAGCCGCCGCGCGACGGCGAGCGCGTCGCGGACGTCGGCGGTGCCCGCCGCGCCGCCCGAGGGATCCAGGCCGTCGGGCCGCAGGTCCAGGCCGCGGACCCGGTGGCCCGCGGCGGTGAGCGCCTCGGCGACGTGCGAACCGATGAAACCGGCCGACCCGGTGAGCAGTACGTCCATGCCGTCGAACGGTAGGCCGCCGCGGCCGCCGGATCCGGCGTGAAGGCGCCCGTCAAGGCACCTTGTTCGAGACTTGTAAGATCTGCGGGTTTCCGCGCCGCCGCCCGGGCGCCGGGGGCGCGGCGGTCAGGCGGCGATGCGGTCGGCGAGCAGCCCGGCGGCCTTGTCGGCGTCGGCCTCGGTGGTGGACAGGTGGAACGCGCAGCGCAGCCGCCCGGCCCGCACGGAGGCGACGACGCCGTTGGCTCGCAGCAGCTCGGCGGTGCCGTCGGTGACGGGCACCGACACGATCGCCGAGTCGCCGGGCTCGAGCCCGAGCGCGGTCTGGAAGCGGCGGGCCAGCGCCACGTCGTGGTCGTGGATCGCGGCGACGCCGACCCGCTCGATCAGCTCCAGGGCGGGCGCGTGCCCGGCCCAGCACTGCCAGGCCGGCGACAGGTCCAGGCGGCGCGCGTCCGGCGCCAGGCGCAGCGGCGTGCCGTAGATGGAGTCCCACACGTCGGCGCCGGCGTACCAGCCCGCGCCGACCGGCGGCAGCGCGGACAGGGCCTCCTCGGTCCCGGCGAAGAAGCAGGTGCCGCGCGGGCCGAGCAGCCACTTGTAGCCCGAGCACACCAGCCAGTCGACGTCCCCGGCGGGCAGCGGCAGCCATCCGGCGGCCTGCGTGGCGTCCAGCAGGATCCGGGCGCCGTGCGCGCGGGCGGCGGCGACCAGGTCGTCCATGGGGGCGATGCGGCCGTCGGCGGACTGCACCGCCGACACCGCGACCACGTCGACGTCCGGCCCGGTCTCCTCGGCGATGCGTTCCAGCGGGACCTCGCGGACCGCCAGGTCGGAGCGGGCGAGGAACGGGAACAGCAACGAGGTGAAGTCGCCCTCGGCGACCAGGACGCGCGCGCCGGCGGGCAGCGACGCCGCGACGAGCCCGACGTAGTACGACGCCTGCGAGCCGGCGGCGACGCGGCTCGCGGGCAGCCCGAGCAGCCGCGCGAACGCCTGCCGGGACCGGGCGACGGCCTCGTCGAGGTCGGACGGGACCAGCAGCCCCGCGGCGCGGTCCCGTTCGGAGGCCATCATCGCCTCGTGCGCGGCGCGCGGCGGCAGCCCGTAGGTGGCGGTGTTGAGGAACGCGACGCCGGCGGTGAACTCCCGCTGCGCGTCGTGGATAGAAAGGGCGTCGTGGACGGAAAGGGTCATGCTCCGATGGTCGTGCACCACCCGGCCATAGCACAAAGTACGGTTCTCTGGATGACCCATAAGCGCGGTTGATATCTTGCGAGGATGCTGGACCTGCACCGCGGCCGGATCCTGCGGGAGGTCGCCCGCCTCGGCTCGATGACCGCCGCCGCGCGCTCCCTCGCCTACACCCAGCCGGCGGTGTCGCACCACATCGCCCGGCTGGAGGCCGAGGTCGGCACGCCGCTGGTGGTGCGGCACGGCCGCGGCGTCCGCCTCACCGAGGCCGGCCGGATCCTCGTCGAGCACGTCGAGGACGTCCTGGCCCGCATGGACGACGCCGAGGAGCAGATCGCCGCGATCGCCGGGCTGCGCGCCGGGCGGGTGCGGATCGCGGTGTTCCCCACCGCGGCGGCGTCGCTGCTGCCGCCCGCCCTCGCCGGGCTGCGCGCCCGCGCGCCCGGCGTCACCGTCACCCTGATGGACGCCGAACCGCCGCAGGCCCTCGCGGCGCTGCGCGCGGGCGACGCCGACGTCGCGGTGGTGTTCCACCACGAGTACCTGCCGCCCGACACCGACGCCCGGTTCCGCGAGGTCGAGCTGTGCCACGACCCGATCCGGATCGTGCTGCCCGCCGCGCATCCGCTGGCCGCAGGCCCTGTCCGGCTGGAGGACCTGGCTGAGGAGACGTGGGCGTCGGGCTGCGCGCGCTGCCGCGACCACCTGAACTGGGCATGCGGGCGCGCCGGGTTCGTCCCGCGGATCGCGTTCGCCAGCGACGACCACGTCGCCGTCCAGCGGCTCGTCGCGCACGGCCTGGCCGTCACCGCGCTGCCCGGCCTGGCGCTCGGCCTGCACTCCGAACCGGGCGTGACGATCCCGCTGGCGCCCGACCTCGGCAAGCGCCGCATCGCCGCGCTGGTGCCCGCCGGGCCCCGGCCGCCCGCGGTCGCCGCGCTGCTGGACGAGCTCGCCGCCGCCGCACCGTCCAGCACGGCGGGCGCCACGGCGGGCGATGCGGTCAGGCCAGGTGGCGGTGCAGGTCGGTGAGGCGCGTCGCCGCCTTCAGCACCGCCTCGGTCAGCTCCGGCATCCGGTCGTCGCCGAACCGCACCGACGGGCCCTGCAGCGCCACCGCCGCGAACGTGCGGCCCGCGCCGTCGCGGACCGGCGCCGCCACCGCGCGGACGCCGGCGAGCCGCTCCTCGTCGTTCACCGAGTAGCCGCGCTCGCGGATCCGCGCCAGCTCGGCCTGCAGCTCCGCGCGGGTGGTGAGCGTGGACGGGGTGAACCGCCGGTACGGCTCGTCCATCGCGACCTGGTCGTCGGCGAACGCCAGCAACGCCTTGCCCATCGCGCAGGTGTGGATGGGGTTGCGGTCGCCGGGCGGCTGGTCGTAGCGCAGCGGGTGCGTGGAGGGCAGGTGCAGCAGCACCGCGACCTCGTCGCCGGCGCGGACGCCGAGGCTGACCGCCTCGCCGGTCCCGTCGCGCAGCGCGGTCAGCTCCGGCTGCAGCAGCGTGGTGCCCATCCGCTCCAGCGCCAGCCGGCCGAGGATCGCGGCGGTGGGGCCGAGGAAGTACCGCTCGGTCTGCGCGTCGCGGCCGAGCATGCCGGTGGCGTGCAGCGCGTGCACGATGCGGTGCGCGGTGCTCACCGACAGCCCCAGCCGGTGCGCGATCTCGGTGGGGGTCTGCCGGTCGGCGTCCTCGAAGGTGCGCAGCACCGCCACCGACCGGTCCACGGTCTGCGTGCCCGGTTTCGGGCGGTGGCCGCCCGGTCCCGGCGGTCCGGCGGGCACCGCGCTCACCCGTCCTGCGGCCGCGGGGCCCACAGGCTCGGCAGGTTGACCACGATGCCCTCCTGCGTGCTGCGGGCGATCACCACGACCGCCTCCTCGTCGCCGGACGGGTTCTCCTCGCGGTGCGGGACGTAGGGCGGGACGAACACGTAGTCGCCGGGCCCGGTCTCCACCCGGACCTCCCGGTCCCCCTCGGCGAACACGAACACCGGATGCCCCGACACCACGTAGATCGCCGTCTCGGCCTCGCCGTGGTGGTGGTCGCCCGAACTGGTCGCCGGCGGGACGTGGGTGCGGCCCATCCACAGCCGCTCCGACCCCACCGTCGTGCCGGAGATCGCCTCGAACCGCCGCATCCCGGAGGTCTGGGCGGTGTCGGAGCGCACCTGCGACCCCCGGACGTGCTCGATCCTCCCGTGCCAGGCCGCCGTTCCCCGCGTTTCGGTCTCGTCCGTCACGCGTCCCATCCTCGCACCGGGCCGGCGGCGGCACCGACCGGGGGCGCGCCCGTCCGCCCGGCCGTGCGCCGGACCGTGCCATAGTGGGCGCGTGGGATCCGCGACGATGACCCCGTCCACGACCATGACCCCCTCCCCGAGGGTGACCGCGCGCCACGGCGTCGGGTTCGCGATGAACCCGTGCGCGAGCCTGCTGCGGCTGTACGCCGAGCACGGCCCGGTCGTGGCCGTCGGGACGCGCCGCCGGCCGTTCGTGCACCTGTTCGGCCCGGACGCCAACGCGTTCGTGTTCGCCAACTCCGGGCTGTTCCGCTGGCGGGAGGCGTTCGACCTGCTGGTGCCGGTGAACGGGGAGACCGCGCTGATCGTCAGCGACGGCGCCGACCACAAGCGGCGGCGCCGCCTCGTCCAGCCGGCGTTCCACCACCGCCGCGTCGACGGGTACGTCGCCCGGATCGCCGCCAACACCGGCGCCGCGCTGGCGTCCTGGACGCCCGGCCGGACGCTGGACGCCTACGCCGAGCTGCGCGGCGTCATCCGCCGCAGCACCGTGGAGGTGCTGTTCGGCGACCGGCTCGCCGCCGACGCCGAGGTCATCGGGCACGGCCTGCAGGTCGCGCTGGCCGGCATCGACCGCAACTTCGTCGCGCAGATGATGCTGCGGGCGCTCCCCAACCCGTACTGGCGGCGCGTCACCGCGTCCCGCGCGGCGGTCGCGCGGCGGGTGGACGAGGAGATCGAGCGGCGGCGCCGCGAGGGCGGCGAGCACGACGACGTGCTCGGCATGCTGATGGCGGCCCGCGACGACGACGGCGCGGGCCTGACCCGCCAGGAGCTGCAGGACCAGGTCATCAGCCTGATCTCGGCCGGGTACGACACCACCAGCGCGGCGATGGCGTGGGCGGTGTACGCGCTGCTGGTGCACCCGGACGCGGCCGAGCGGGCCCGCCGGGAGGCCGCCGAGGTGCTCGGGGACCGTCCGCCGGAGGCCGCCGACCTGCCGAAGCTCACCTACCTGGACGGGGTGGTGCAGGAGACGCTGCGGCTGTTCCCGCCGGCGGTGCTGAGCGCCCGCGTCCCCGTCGAGGACTTCGCCTACGCCGGGCACCGGATCCCGGCGGGCGCGATGGTGCTGTACTCCCCCTACGTCACGCACCGGATGCCGGAGGTGTGGCCGCAGGCGGGGCGGTTCCGGCCCGAGCGCTGGATCCCGGGCTCGGAGCTGCACCGCCCGACGACCCCGTCGACGTACCTGCCGTTCGGCGGCGGGCCGCACCGCTGCATCGGGTCGACGCTGGCGACCGTGGAGATCAAGACGATGCTCGCGTGCCTGCTGCGCGGCCCCCGGCTGCGGCTGGTGTCCGCGGCGGTGACGCCGACCAGCGTCACCGCGATGCGGCCGCGCGGCGGCCTGCCCGTGCGCGTCCTGCCCGCCTGACGCGCGCCGGGCGGCCGCCGCCCGCGACTCCCGCGGCCGCTACTGGCTGCGCAGGCAGACGCAGAACGGGTGCCCGGCAGGGTCGGTCAGCACCCGCCACCGGTCGCCGCCCGGCTGGAAGTCGGGGGTGGCGCCGCCGAGCTCGGCGACCTGCGCCTCGGCCTTGTCGAGGTCGTCGACGTAGAAGTCGAGGTGGTACTGCTGGGGGCGCTCGCCGGTCGGCCACGTCGGCGCCTTGTGGTCGGGGACGCCCTGGAAGTAGACGTTCTGCCCGCCCGGCAGGGCGACGGCCGCCGCCTCGGGGGTGTCGAAGGTGATCTCGCCGCCGGTGAGCGCCGCGTAGAACGCCGCGAGCTTCGGCGGTTCCGGGCAGTCGATGTTGATGGCGATGAACTCGGCGATACCGGTCATGTATGTACTCCCTGGTCGTTCAAGGTCGATGCGTCACAGTCTTCCAGGAGAGACTGACACCTTCTGTCAGGTACCCGAAGAAGATCGTCCAGTGGCTGCAGCCGGGCCGTCCTGCTCCTAGCGGCCGAGGGGGATGAGCGGGTGGAGGGTGGTCAGGGCGAGCAGGCCGAGCGCGGCCGCTGTGAAGGGGACGATGCGGTAGGGGCTGATCAGGAGGAAGCCGAGGTGAACGGGGATCGCCAGGCCGAGGAGGAGGGGCGGCGGCATCAGCCCGATCGCGCCGAGGCCGAGGGCCGGTTCCACCGCGGCCGTCAGGATGGCGGCGGTGCGGCATGCGGCCGGGAACGCCGAGCCGGACAGCAGTTCCGCCAGTCTGGGGACGCGGATGAACTCGTGGTTTCCGCTCACCGCCTGAAACGTGCCGTAGGCGGCGTTGTCCAGGATCACGCGGCCGGACATGAACTGGGCAGAGCGCAGCTTGCGCAGCCCGGCGACGAAATAGAGCTGTGCGGCGAAGAAGGACGCGGCCGTCCCGGCCGCCGGCGGCGAGAACCGCGCCAGCGCCACGGCGAGGGCGAGGACGGCGATGCACACGGACGTGTAGCGGGCGGGGTGCAGAATCCGGTCGCGCAGGATCCAGGCGATGAGGATGCCGACGGCGAGGATGGTGATCCCCCGTGCCCAGGGGGCGGGGGCCGCCGCCGCGGCGATGAGGCAGATCGCCGCCGTGAGGCCCGCCCGCGCCCACCGGCGGCGGGGCGCCAGCTCGTGCGCGTCGGTCCAGCCGAGTCCGGGCCGGTAGACCGCCGGCCTGCGGATCCGGCGGTCGTCGGACAGGACGAGCATCGCCCGCCACGCGCAGGCCAGGGCCAGGCAGGCGACCGCGAATGCGGTCACGTGACGCGCCGCAACGCGGTGGCGAGGTGCGCCAGTTCGGTGCCCGCGGGAAGGGGGATCACGGTGATCGAGGATCGATCGGGATCGTAGGCGACCGTCCAGCCGCCTTGGGGGCCGATGATGAGGCCGCGGATCGGCGGGAGGTCGTCGGCTTGTCCGAACAGGTGGGCGACGTCATCGGGGGCCAGGTAGTGGCTGTCGGGCGTGAGTCCCAGTTGCGCGTGGGTGATCGGCCGCGGGCCGTCCCGGGTCTCGGTCCAGAGGAAGCCCTTGGTCGAGGCCGAGTACATGCCCCAGGAGAAGGGGCGGCGGGGGTTCGTGGTCGCGCCCCAGACGATGAAGAGCGCGAGGGGAAGCAGGGAGAGAAGCGCGGCCATGTCAGGTCTCGGCCTTGTAGACGGACACGTGGAACGTGCTGGCCGGCCCGAACGGTCGGCGGTCCCAGCCGCCCCATCGGTGCTGGAGGCGGAGCCCGGCCAGGGAGGCCATCAGGTCCAGCTCACCGTGGCCGGCGTAGCGGAACGGGACCCGCACATGGTGGACGCCATCGTCGTCCACGATCAGGTAGTGCGAGACGTACCGCTGCTCGGCGCGGTCGGCGGCGCGGTAGCGCAGGACCAGTTCCGCGCCGGCGGTCGGGACGGGACGTCCGGACGCCGCGTCCGAGCCGTTGATCGCCTCGGGCAGCAGCGCGTCGAGAACGAAGAGCCCGCCGGGGGCGAGGAGCTCGGCGGCGGAGGCGAAGCAGCGGAGCTGGTCCTGCTGGGTCTGCAGTTCGAAGAAGGTTCCGCCGACGATGTAGATCAGCGTGTAGGTGCCGTCCAGCGGCGGGTCGGCGAGGTCGCCGAGAGTGACGGGGACGCAGGCTCCGCCCGGCTTGGCGCGCAGGTGCTCGACCATCTCCGCGGACGCGTCGATGCCGTGCACGTCCAGGCCCCGCTTCCGCAGCGGCAGGGCCACCCGTCCGGTGCCGACGCCCAGCTCCAGGACCGGCCCTGCGCCGGCGAGCCTGGCCAGGGTCTCCACGGTGTCGTCGGTGTGCGGGTTCATCCCGAACCAGGCGTCGTACGACCGGGCCCATCGGGTCGCGTATCCGGACATGGTCGGCGCTCCTCATCCCAGCGGGTGCGGCCGGCGGGTACGGGCATCGGCGGGCGGCGGGTGGGCGTGCTCGTCGCTGGGGAGCCGGTGGGCGCCGGGGGCGATCACTCGTCCCACCGTGAGGTCGCCGGTGTCCAGTTCGGGGGCCATGGTCGGTCTCCAGAGCACGTCCTCGTCCGTGTGGTCGGCCACCACCTCGGCCAGCGTGCGGGGGCCGGTCGCCGGGGACGCGGTGGGGCGCGGGAGGACGGCGCCGCCGTCGGCCGCGCGCAGGTGGGCGAGGGCGTCCTGGTGCCGGTAGGCGTACACCGCGTGTTCGACAGGGCCGATCGGGGGGCCGCCCCGCTCCCGCATCCTGCGGCGGGCGGCTCTGGCGTCCGCGGTGTCCATGCTCCACCGCACCATCAGGGCCTCGTAGACGGCTGACGCGACGGACTGTTCCAAGGAGGCGCTCCGTCCCGGGGATGTGGTCCCCTGCTTCAGGGGTGTGGCGGTGGCGCGTGCGCCGAAGGTCTGCCGGTCGCCCCGCTCGTCGTGCAGGCAGGCCACGACGCATCCGGTTTCGGCGGGCCCGGGCAGGAACACCAGGCTGCAGAAGGTGCCGAGGGCGCCCAGAACGCCGCTCAGCGGTTCGGGCAGGGGGTGGGCGAGGGTCCGCCGGGGGCCCCTGCCGTACCACGCCCGCCAGAGCAGGTCGCGCTCCAGGACCTCCAGCAGCGCGTGCCGGGACGCCTCGCCCTCGGTCCGGTGAGCGGCGATCCCCGTGGAGCCGGGGCGCATCGGCGCGGCGCCCTGCGGGGGCGGGCGGTGCCGGAGGAAGACCCCGCTCGCGGGAACGAGTACCTGGCGTCCGTCGACGAGGGAAACGGCGTCCACCCACAGCAAGGGTCGCCGGCGCAGCTCCAGCGTGGTTCTCAGCTCCGACCAGGCGCAGGGGTCCACGGCCGGGGCTCCGGCATGCTGCAACGCCTCGTAGGTGGCGATCCGCCTCGCTGTACCGTCCGTCTCGGCGCGGCGCCCGGCCAGCACGTTGTGCGCACGTTCCAGCAGTTCGGCCCGCGCGCGGGCCGCCACGTCCGCGTCGTCGGTTCCGGCTGCGGCGCCGACCAGGAGGGTGCCGCCGGTCTCGCCGGCTCGGGCGAACGCGGCCGAGCGCGCCGCGATGCGTCCGAACCGGAGCCGCGGGCAGCCGGGGTAGGGCCGGAAGACCTGGGCCCGCATGTCAAGCACGGCCGATGACCTCGGCGGCCTCGTCGAGGACGTCCCGGCCGGCCCGCGTGAGTTGCGACCTGTGCGCTTGCGCGACCGCCACGCCCTTTCGCCCCTGCGAGAGCAGCAGGTCGCGCCGGGCCGGGATCTGCGGCACCGGCGACGGATCGTCGCGCAGGACCAGGTCGTACAGCATGACGCAGCGCGCCAGGACGACCACCTGCTGGAAGAGCCCGGACAACGGCCGGGGGTCGGCGCGGAGCGGCGTGGCGACGAGGGCCTCCGATGCCGGGCCGTCCGGGGCGAGGAAGGGGGCGGTCAGGGCGGCGGTGTTGCAGCGGGTATGGGCGCCCTCGTGGACGAGGGCCTCGGCGAGCCGCAGCCGCGGTGGCGGGCCGCCGGCGTCCGGGGCGAGCCTGCGCTCGTTGACGAAGATCGCTCCGTGCGCCGCGAAATCGGTGAATCCGTCGATGCCCCATCCCGCGAGCACCGCCACCTGGCGCACCGACACCGCCATTTCCGCGAGCATGTCCGGCCACAATGAGGCGAGGAGATCGGCGGCGGCCTGGACGGTGTCGCGTTGTTCGTCGTTCCAGTCCGTCAGATGGACCGTGACCGCCCGGCCGTCATTGCGTTCGGGTATTTGTCTCAGTGCGCGCGCCAAACTTTCGTCCAGATGGGGTTCGGGCGGCGCGAGGTCCGCGTTCCAGCCGCCGGGAAGGCGGAGGGCCCGGTGCGTACTGGCGGCGGCGCGTCGGGGCATCGTCCGCAGTTCCGCGACGAGACGCTCGCGCTCATTTGGATCGGTTGGGCCGGGTCGGTGCAAACGTTGGGCACAATGGGCGGCCGCCGCGAAGCCGGGATATCCGAGGTCGGACGGGACGGGCGGAAGTTCCGGCCGTTGCAGGCAGGCGCGCACCAGCCGCAGCAGCCCGTCCTGATCCGTGGCCGCTGAGCGGTGATCGGGGAGGAGTCGCATGGGCGAGCCGGTGCGCACCGTGCCGTGGATCGCGGCGGTCAGTCGGGGACGTCGACCATCAGCGCGAAGTCGGGCAGTTCCGCCTCGACCGGCTCGATCTCGAAGTCGGTGCGCTCTTCCATCGGCCCTCCAGCCTCTCATTCCCCGGCAGGGGGATCTCTTCCATCAGCTCGGAAGGTACCGGCGCTAATGTGTCCTGACAAGGCTTACTCGTGATCAGTGAAAGAACGTTCACTCGGCGGCAACCCCGCTTTATCGGGAAGAAGATTTATGCTTTCGTATCAGGCGAGAACGGAGGCCCGAGACGCGCTGGACATAGAAACATCGCGGCGAGGTAAGGATTCTGAATTCTCATGAAGATGCCATTGGCGCGGAGCCGTCGTGGGCACGGCCCGACCTGAGGCGGCGGGTACGGCCGGCCCTGAGGTCATGGGCGCGGCGGGCCCTGAGCACGTGCGGCTGCGGGGCCGGGCATCGCGCGCCGACGCGGCGGCGCTGCTGCGGCGGGACGGCGCGGTCGTGCTCGAAGACGTCCCGCCGGCCAACGCGGACCTGCTGGACGCGGTGAGCTTCGCCGGCACGCCGGTCGCGGCGGGAAACGGCACGCCCGGGCGGCTGGTCTGGGACGTGCGGCCCGACCCGGCCGCCTCACCGGATGTGGTCTCGCGCGGACGCGAGGCGTTCGACCCGCACACCGACTCCACGCACTACGAACGCCCGCATCCCGTGATCGCGCTCGCCATGGTCGCGCCGGGCGAGGGCGGGCGGTCCCTGCTCGCGCCCGTCGCCCGGGTCCTGGCCCTGCTGCGCGCGAGAGGCCGGCACGAGCAGGTGCGCCTGCTCGGCGACGCCTGCTTCCCCTTCGCTGGCGACGGCCCGGACGGGCACCCCATCGTGCGCCGGCCGATCCTGACCTTCGACGACGAGGGCGGCGCGCGCGTCCGGTATCACGGGCGCGTGCTCGACTGGTGCGTCCGGCAGCCGTCCGGCCGTCTCGACGAGGAGCACGCGGCCGCGCTGGGCGCCTTCCGCGCCGCGCTCCGCGCACCGGGCGTGGTCAGTGACCTGGCGCTCCGCGAGGGCGACGTGCTCGTCATCGACAACCACCGCGTGCTGCACGGCCGGACGGAGATCACCGGAGCGGGCCGGCGGCACGTCAAGCGCCTGAAACTCGATCCGCGATGACTCCGGCGACCTCGTTCCCCTCCTCCGGCGACGTGCGCTGGGACCGGTTCCACGAGCCGGGCGCCCGCGCCATGATCCCGGCCGCCCGGCCTCTCCTCGGCTGGCGCTGGTGGGTCGTGAGCGACCCCGGCGAGTACGGGCGCGACGGCGCGCGGCTGGTCAATCCCTTCGTCCACGACGGCAACCGGCACCGCTGGACGCCGGAACGGGACATGATCCATGTCTGGCAGCCCGGTGTGAACACCAGCCGATCCGACTGGTGCCGTGAGGTCGACGCCTGGTACGCACGCGTCGAGCACACCGCGCCGCAGCCGTGGTGCAGCTGCGGGATCCGCAGCATGCGCTCACTGGAAGGGCTCCTGGCGTACTACCGGTCCCGGCGTGAGCGGCGGGCGGTGACGCTGGACGCCGTGGGCGTGCTCGCTTCGTGGGGGCAGGTCTGCGGCCCCAACGACGGCCGCGACCACGCCGGCACCGTGCGCGCCGAGTTCGCCGAGATCACCGGCCCTGTGTACCTGAGCGACCTCCGCTGGGCGAACGACGTCGCCGCCGAGTACGGAACCGAGGTGCTGCCCTGGGAGGGCCCGGCGTGATCATCTCCCATGAGCACCGTTTCATCTACATCCGGTGCCGCAAGACCGCTTCGACGAGCATCGAGCTGGCGTTGTCGCGGGTGTGCGGGCCCGACGACGTGATCACGCCCATCCAGGACGCCGGGCACGAGGCCCTCCGGCGCAGCATCGGCGGTCGCGGGCCGCAGCACTATTCCAATCCCGATGGCACGGCCCGCTTCTACGGCCATATGCCCGCCGCGGAGGTGAGGTTGCTGGTCGGAGAGGAGATCTGGACGAACTACTTCACCTGGTGCGTGGAACGCAATCCATGGGACAAGGTGATCTCCCGCTACTACGCCCGTCATCGTGACCGGGCCACTCGGCCGCCGCTGCTGACCTTCCTGGAATCGGGAAGCGCCCACTATGTGGTCAACTTCCGCCTCTACACCGTCGGCTCCAGGGTCGTGACCGACCACATCGCGCGCTTCGAGCACCTGGGCCTCGAACTCGACCGGATCGGCGACCGGCTCGGCCTCCCCCGCGACGCCCTCGAACTTCCGCGTGCCAACAGCGAGCACCGCACGGACCGGCGTCACCATTCCGCCCTCTATTCGGCGATCGAACGCGACTTCGTCGCCGAGCTGTTCGCCCCCGAGATCGCCCTGCTCGGCTATCGCTTCACCGACGGGCTCGAGCCGGGCCCGGCGGGCGGGTCTTGATCACGCCGTCGGCTCGGCGTCCGGCCGGCCGCGTTTTCGGGGCGGGAGGGGATCAGGGTCAGGGTACGGATCTGGGGGGCGAACGGCGGAAGGACGGCGGCGAGGGCGAGGGCCAAGGCGCCGGCCGCCATGACGGCGCGCAGCCCGAACAGGTGGGTGACCGGCCCGGTCAGCAGGTAGGCGGCGGGGATGGGGAGGAGTTGGGCGATCGCGGAGTTGGCGACGGCGCGGCTGAGCCGGTCGGGCGGGAGATGCTGCTGGAGAAGCGGCCCCCACAGCGCGGCATAGATGGCGGTACCGGCGCCGGCCAAGGCGGTGGCGCCGGTCAGCGCCGGGACGGGCCATCGCAGCGCCATGGCGCCGAGCGGCAGGGCCTGGGCGGCGGTGGAGGCGCAGACGATCGGCCACATCCGGTGCGGACGCATGACGAACGCGGCCGCCGCACCCGCCAGCAGCCCCATGGCGAAAGCGGACATGGCCTTGCCCCAGGGGCCGGCGCCGCCGAGATAGCGGGCGCTGAATAGGGGGCCCATGAGTTGGTAGCCGACCGTCCAGATCGGTGCCACGAACGCGGCGTGCGCGACCAGGAGGCACAGCCACGGACGGGACCGCAGGTCGTGCCATCCCTCGGCGAGGTCGACCAGGAAACGGATCGATCCGGCGGGCTCCGGACGGGGTGGGGGCGAGTGAGTCGGGGCCGGGGCGGAGCCGATCCGTGCGAGCAAGGCGGCCGAGGCGGTGAAGGTCAGGGCGTCCCAGGCGATCAGCCATGTCGGCCCCACGACCGCGACCAGGGCTCCTCCCAAGGCCGGTCCGCCCACTTTCACGCTGTTCTGCGCGGCCATCAGCAGCACGGTGGCCGGGTAGCGCAGCGGAGCCGGGACGCTGTGGGCGACGAGGCTCTCGGAGGCGGGCATCGCGAACGCCGAGGCGATGCCGCACAGCAGGGACATCAGTACCAGATGCCATAATCGGGCCGCTCCGGTCGCGAGCAGCAGGACCGCCACCGCTTCGGCCAGGGCGCACGTCAGATTGGTCACGACCAGCACGTGATCACGGCGGATCCGGTCGGCCACCACCCCTCCGACGGGCAGCAGGACGATCCGTGGCAGCATCCCCGCCGCCAGCACGAACCCCAGATGGCCGGCCTGCCGATCAGGGGGGCCGTTCAACCGCAGCACCGCGAACGCCAGCGCGATCGGCGCCACCGCCGTCCCCGCCAACGACAGCACGCGCGCGGTGAACAGGAGCCGGTAGGGCCGGAGGGCCAGCAGCCTCCGCGCCTCGCGCAGACGCTCGAGCAGCGTGGTCGGCGCGGCGGTGACCGCGAGGTCCGCGCCGCCGTCAGGCACTCGCCGCGTTCTGGCTCTGCCTGGCCAGCCCTTCCGGCCGAACGCCACGCGCCTCCGCTCACCGAGGAACGATGATTACCAAGAGTAACTATAGAACACAATCTGTAGTTCTCACGCGTCCTGCTGAGCGCCCCCGGTCCGCACGCGGGCGGAGGGGTGGGCGCCGGCGGCGCGGGTGAGGCGGGCGCCGACGGCGGCGAGCCGCTCGGCCAGCTCCGGCGGTTCGACGACCTCGAAATCGAGGTCGAGGTAGGCGATGCGCAGCGCCGTCCATTCCAGCGAGTCGGGCGCGGTGCGCAGCACGCAGGTGCGCTCGTCGACCGGTTCGACCTCGGCGCCGGTGACGCGGAACCGGTCGGCGAGCTCCTCGGCGGAGGCGTGCACCCGCAGCACCGCGCGCCGCAGGGGCCGCGAGCGGGCCAGTGACCGGGTGACGAACGCGGCGGGGTCGGCGGCGGGCAGGTCGCGGGGCGGGCAGCGGACGCCGGTCGGGTGCGGGCGGGTCACCCGGTCTACGCGGAACGTCCGCCAGTCGTCGCGTCCGGTGTCGTAGGCGACCAGGTACCAGCGGCGCCCGGCCGTGACCAGGCCGTGCGGGTCGGCGAGGCGGGAGGTCTCGGCGCCGCCGGTGTCGCGGTAGGCGAACCGGATCCGCTCGCGGTCGCGGGACGCGGCGGCGAGCACGGTGAGGGTCTCGGGGTCCACGGCGGGCCCGGCGGGCGGCCCGGTCAGCGGGGTGGTGGCGGTGTGCAGGGCGCTGACGCGGCGGCGCAGCCGGGCGGGCAGGATCTGCTCCAGTTTGGCCAGCGCCCGCACCGACGCCTCGCCGATGCCCTCGACCGCTCCCCCGGCGGCGCCGCGCAGCCCGACCGCGATCGCGACGGCCTCCTCGTCGTCCAGCAGCAGCGGAGGCAGCGCCGTGCCCGCCTCCAGCCGGTACCCGCCGACCTTGCCGAGCGTGGCGTGCACCGGGTAGCCGAGGTCGCGCAGCCGCTCGACGTCGCGGCGGACGGTGCGGACCGTCACGCCGAGCCGTTCGCTCAGCTCCGGGCCCGTCCATTCGCGGCGGGTCTGCAGGAGGGACAGCAGCTGCAGCAGGCGAGCCGAGGACATGCCGCCAGTATGCCCGCCAATGAGGACCGTTCCCGACCTCATTGCCGCCTAGCGTGGCCGGCATGCACGGGGACGACATCATCATCAGCAGGGCACGGGAGAACAACCTCAAGGACGTCTCGCTGCGCATCCCCAAGGGGCGCCTGGTGGTGTTCACCGGGGTGTCGGGGTCGGGCAAGTCGTCGCTGGTGTTCGGGACCGTCGCGGTGGAGGCGCGGCGGCAGCTGGCCGAGACGTTCGGCTGGTTCGCCCGCGACCGGATGCCCAAGCACGAGCGGCCCGACGCCGACGCCATCGAGAACCTCGCACCCGCCGTGGTCGTGGACCAGCGGCCCATCGGCGGCGGCGCCCGCTCCACCGTCGGGACGGCGTCGGACATCAACCCGGTGCTGCGGGTGCTGTTCTCCCGGCACGGCGCCCCGAGCGCGGGCGAGGCGTCGGCGTACTCGTTCAACGACCCGCGCGGCATGTGCCCGCGATGCGACGGGCTCGGCCGCGTCACCCGCGTCGACCTGGACCGCTTCCTCGACACCTCCAAGACGTTGAACGAGGGCGCGGTGAACTTCCCGCCGTTCGGCGTCGGCACGTTCGTGTGGCAGCTGTACGCCGAGTCGGGCCTGTTCGACCCGGACAAGCCGCTGCGCGACTTCACCGACGGGGAGTGGGACCTGCTCCTGCACGGCAAGGGCTTCCGCGTGAAGCGGCTCAACCGGACCGGGTCGCTCGGCAGCAACGCCTACGAGGGCCTCCTCGAGCGGTTCGACCGCCTCTACATCAAGCGGGACATCGACTCCCTGAAGGGGATGGTGCGGGACGCGGCGCGGCGGGTCGTCCGCGAGGACGCCTGCCCCGAGTGCGGCGGCGCCCGGCTGAACGCGGCGGCGCGCGCGTCCCGCGTCGCCGGGCGGACGCTCCCCGAGATGTGCGCGCTGGAGATCGGCGACCTGATCGCGGTGCTGGACGAGGTGGCCGGCCCGGTCGCCGGCACCGTCGCGGGGGCGGCGGTGGCGCGGCTGCGGCGGCTGGAGGAGATCGGCCTCGGCTACCTCAGCCTCGACCGCGAGACCCGCACGCTGTCGGGCGGCGAGGCGCAGCGGCTGAAGGTCGTCCGGCACCTCGGGTCGAGCCTGACCGGGATGACGTACGTGTTCGACGAGCCGAGCGCCGGGCTGCACCCGCGCGACGTGGACCGGCTGATCGCGCTGCTTCGGCGGCTGCGCGACAAGGGCAACACCGTGCTGGTGGTGGAGCACGACCCGGCCGTCGTCGGCGCCGCCGACCACGTCGTCGACATGGGCCCCGGCGCGGGCGCGCACGGCGGCGAGGTGGTGTTCACCGGCCCCGTCGCCGCGCTCCGGAACGCGGGCACCGCGACCGGGCGGGCGCTGCGCCGCGCCGCCCCCGTCAAGCGCGCGTTCCGGAAACCGGTCGGGTGGCTGGCGGTGACCGGCGCGAACGCCCACAACCTCGACGACGTCACCGTGCGGTTCCCCACCGGGGTGCTGACGGCGGTGACGGGCGTCGCGGGGTCGGGCAAGAGCACCCTGGTGATGGGCGAGTTCGCGGCCCGCCACGAGCACGCCGTGGTGGTGGACCAGTCGGCGATCACCGCGTCGCGGCGCTCCAGCCCCGCCACGTTCCTCGGCGCGATGGACCCGCTGCGCCGCCTGTTCGCCCGCGCCAACGGGGTGGACGCCGCGCTGTTCAGCCACAACTCCGCCGGCGCCTGCCCGCGGTGCGACGGCGCGGGGGTCATCCGCACCGACCTCGCGTTCATGGACCCGGTCACCGTGCGGTGCGAGGCGTGCGGCGGGCGCCGCTACCGCCCCGACGTCCTGGCCCTCACTCTGCGGGGACGCTCCATCGCCGACGTCCTGGAGACGCCCGCCGAGCAGGCCCTTTCGTTCTTCACCGGCGGCGACGCGGCCGAGAAGGCGATCGCCGCGCGGCTGCGGGCCCTCGTCGACGTCGGCCTCGGCCACATGGCGCTCGGCCGCCCGCTGTCGTCGCTGTCGGGCGGGGAGCGGCAGCGGGTGAAGCTGGCGGCGCGGCTGCACCGCACCGGCCAGCTCTACCTGCTGGACGAGCCGACGACCGGCCTGCACACCGACGACGTCGCCGCGCTGCTGGCGCTGCTGGACCGGCTCGTGGACGCCGGCAACACCGTCATCGTCGTCGAGCACGACCTCGCGGTGGTCAAGCACGCCGACTGGGTGGTGGACCTCGGCCCGGGCGGCGGGCGGCGCGGCGGCCGCGTGGTGTTCGAGGGCACCCCCGCCGCGCTGGCGGACGCGACGGGCTCGGTCACCGCCGACTTCCTGCGCCGCTCCCTCGGCGCCCGCGTCGACGGAGCGGTCGCGAGCCGGCGCGCCGCCATCACCCGTCGGTGAGCACGACCGTCTTGTGCGGCATCGAGGCCGGCGGGAGGTCGTCGGTGAGGACCAGAGCGCCACCGGCGGCGGTGTGGATCCCGTACAGGCGATCGGGCCGGGGGAACGTCGGGGACACGCGGGCCAGCAGCGCGCCGGTCCGGGCGTCGTTGACGTTGACGTGGTCGACGATCTCTCCGCCGTGGTCGCTGGTCAGGGTGTAGACGCGTCCGCCGGCGACGGCCACCGGCAAGGCGAGCTGCGCGGTCTCGCCGGCGCCGGGGAAGCGGAAGCTCCACAGCCGTCGCCCGGAGACCGGGTCGGTGGCGCAGATCCCCTTGCGGAGGTCGCGGGGCGGGTGGATCCAGCACGGGCCGTAGTCCGTTCCGCCGTCGAAGGCCTTGTTCTCCCCGGCGCCGAGGAACTTGCCGTCGGCGTCGACCGGCTGGCGGTGCTCGCCGATCTCCGCGCCGGTCGTGGCGTCGTAGACGGCTTGGCGTTCCAGCGTCCACACCACGAGCCTGTTCCCGTCGAGGCCGGCGGCTTTGACGGGCAGCACCGGGGCGTGCTCCCTGCCGGGCCACCAGCTCGCGAAGTTCTTGCTCCACAGGCGGCGTCCGGTGGCGGCGTCGTAGCCTTCCAGCAGCACCCCGGTCTGCGGGCATTCGCGCCGGAGGATCACCGTGCGGCCGATGGTCCCCGCCGGGGCCTCATCGCAGCGGTCGTGCAGCCGCCAGCGCCGCCGCCCGGTCGCGGGGTCCAGCGCGGTGAGGTTCTCGGCCGGGATCAGCGCCGCTCGCCCGATGACGGTGGACCCCCGGTCCAGGAGGTCCGAATCGGTGGAGATCGTCCGGGTCCAGCGGACCTTGCCCGTCCGCACGTCGACCGCCATGGCCTCCAGCGGCGCCTCGGTGTACGTGGTATCGGGGTCCAGATGGGCCCAGACCAGCAGGAGCCGTCCGGTGGCCGGGTCGAGGTCGGCGTCCAGGAGCCGGTGGTCGCGGCGGGTGAGCCGCCAGTAGGTGGCGGCGGGGCTGATGCGGTGGGCCGTCACCGAGGCGGAGTTCCAGAGGGCCTCGATGGCGAGACCGCGATAGGTCAGGGCGTCGAACGGATAGGTCGCCGCCACCTTCCGCGGGTGCAGCGGGGCCTGTCCGGCGATCGCCGCGGGGAACGCGCCGTGGGGGCCCTCGATCGTCCAGTCGTGCCGGTCGTGGCGGGCGTCCCACTGCAGCCACAGGCCGGAGGCGATCACCACGATCCCGGCCGCGACCGCGGCGGTGGCGGGCGAGGGGACGCGCACTCGGCGGCCAGGCGGGGGCGATCCGCCCTGGTCTCCGGCGCGGATCGCCGCCTCGAGCCGTTCGAGTCGTCCGAGCCGCCGCGCCGCCGATGCCGGGCTGACGACGGCCACGCCGATCAGGATGACCGTGGTGCCGAGCGTCTGCTCGGTGCGGGACGCGATGAGCATGGCCGCGCTCGCGACGAGCAGCACAACCGGGGGCAGCAGGTACAGCCAGCCGTAGCGGCGGATCTGATCGCGCGTGAACGCGCTCAGCGCGAGCGTCGGTTCGTCCAGTGACGGGTCGGTGGGCGGAACGCATTTGCGGATGGACCGCGCGACCGCCGGGCGGTCGGCGGCGGGCAGCCGCCGCACCGGTTCGGGGAGTTTGGGGCTCCGCCAGCGACGGTCGCGGAGCCGGTTCAGCGGTCCGCGTGGCGGGGGCGGCGTCGTGGACGGGTGTTCTGGGCGGACCGCGGGTTCGGGCATGCCACCGTTTCCGGACGATCGACGGGATTCGGCGCGGGGTGATCCACTTATACCGGATCGCCCCGACATCGGCCGTCAAGTTCGTCAGGAAAGCGGTTGGAACCCCGTCCGGGCGGCGGTCAGTCGGCGGGGGCGAGGCGGGCGGGGAAGCCGCCGGTCGCGATGGGGCCCCAGCGGTCGATGGTGACGCGGATGAGGGACTTGTCCTGGCGGCGCATCGCCTCGCGGTACTCGTCCCAGTCGGGGTGCTCGCCGGCGATGCACCGGTAGTAGTCGACGAGGGCGTCGGCGGCCTCGGGCATGTCGAGGACCTCGGCGGTGCCGTCGACCTGCACGTAGGGACCGTTCCAGTCGTCGGACAGCACGCACAGCGACACCCGCGCGTCGCGGCGGGCGTTGCGGGCCTTGGCGCGCTCGGGGTAGGTCGACACCACGACGCGTCCCTCGCCGTCGACGCCGCAGGTCACCGGCGACAGCTGCGGGCGGCCGTCGGAGCGGGCCGTGGCGATCAGCGCGCGGTGCCGGGGCCGCAGGAATTCCAGCAGTTCGGAGCGTTCGACGCGGTTCGCGGTGGCGATGGAAGGGGCCATGCCTCCAGCTTAGGGACGGCGCGGGCGGCGCCCGTTGTCGCCCCGCACAATGATCGCCGGGAAGTTTTGAGGGCTCACCAGTTCTGCGCCGCCGGGCGGGCCTGCATCATGACGGGCGTCCCCCTCTCCCCCGCCGCCCGATGAGGATCGCCATGCGCACCCCCCGCACGTCCGGAGTCCTGCTCGGCACCGCGCTGCTGGCCGGCGCGCTGACCGCGCCGCCCGCCCTCGCCGACGTCCCCGCGCGGGCCCCCGCCGCCGCCCCGGCGGCGTCCGCGCTCGCGGCGCCGCGGCTGGCGACGGCGTCGAACTTCCGGGACCTCGGCGGATACGCGACCGCCGACGGCCGGCACGTCCGCGGCGGCGTGGTCTACCGGTCCAACTCGCTGGCGAACCTGTCGGACGCCGACCAGCAGACGCTGCTGAGCCTCGGGATCACCCTGGACGTCGACCTGCGCAACGCGCAGGAGCGCTCGGATGACCCGGACCGGCTGCCGGCCGGGATCGCCTACAAGGTCGCCGACGTGGAGGACCTGTCGCACGGCATCTCCTTCGCCGACCCGGCGCTGGGGAGCCTGCTGTACGGGTTCCTGATCGGGCTGGTCACCGGGTCGTCCAACATCGGGCAGTCGATCGCCTACCCGTTCATGGTGGATTTCAGCGGCGCGAGCCGCGCCTACCACGACCTGCTCACCTCGATCGCCGCGAACCCGGGCGCGACGGTGTTCCACTGCACCGCCGGCAAGGACCGGACGGGGTGGGGCGCGGCGGTGCTGCTGACGCTCCTCGGCGTCCCGAAGGCGACGGTGTACCAGGACTACCTGGCCAGCAACACCTACCTCGGCCGGCCGGACGCGGTGGAGTCGTCGTGGCTGGACGAGGCGTTCCACGAGGTCGACCAGGCCTACGGCGGTTTCGACAACTACGTCCACAAGGGCCTGGGGCTCAGCGACGCGACGATCGCGGCGCTGCGCGCGAGGCTGCTGACGTCCTGACCCCGGGCCGCACGGTGGACTAGGGCCGCTCGACCGGGGGCATGAGGGGCGGTCCGGCGGCCTCGGCGGCGGTGGCGACCTTGCGGAGCAGGCCGGCGAGCTGCGCGCGCTCGGCGCCGGTCAGCGGCGCGAGCAGCGCGTGCTCGGCGGCGGCCTGGTCGCCGATGGTGCCCTCCCATGCGGCGTGGCCCTCGTCGGTGAGCGCGACCAGCAGGCGCCGCCGGTCGGACGGGTCGTGCGTGCGGGTGAGGTGCCCCGACTCCTCCAGCCGGTCGAGCCTGCTGGTGAGGGTGGCGGGGTGGGTGTCCAGCGCCCGGGCGAGCCAGCTGGGGGTGGCCTGGTAGGGCGGGCCGGTGGAGCGGAGCCGCCACAGGATGTCGTACTCCCAGCCTTTGAGGCGGCGCGCCTTGAGCGCGGCCTCGCGGCGGCGGCGCAGGAGCGCGACGAGGGTCTGCATCCGGGTGATCGCGCCTTCGACGTCGGGGTCGAGGCCGGGCAGCTCGCGGGACCAGTGGGCGATGTGCCGGTCGATCGAGTCCTCCTCCACACCGGGCATACTATCCTCTCGGATATTATCTTTTCGTAATAACTGAGAGTGAGGATCCGTCATGTCCCCGTGGCCCCCCGATTTCGCCGGCCGGATCGACGAGCGCACCATCGACAGCCGCCTGCTGCGCGGCAACCCGCTGGGCGACCCGCACCGCAGGCCGCTGTGGGTGTACACCCCGCCCGGCTACGACGACGAGCCCGAGCGCCGCTACCCGGCCGTCTACATGCTGCTCGGGTTCACCGGCACGCTCGCGGCCTGGAGCAACCAGCCCGGCGCGTTCCGCACGTCGGTGCCGGTCGCCACCGACGCGCTGTTCGCCCGCGGCGAGGCGCCGCCGATGATCCTGGTGTTCGTGGACGCCTGGACCCGCTACGGCGGCAGCCAGTACGTCGACTCCGCCGGGACCGGCCGCTACCACTCCTACCTGTGCGAAGAGGTCGTCCCGTGGGTCGACGCCCGCTACCGGACGATCCCCGGCCGCGACCACCGGGCCATCGCGGGCAAGTCCAGCGGCGGGCTCGGCGCCATGATCACCTCGATGCTGCGGCCCGACCTGTTCGGCGCGTTCGCCACGCACTCGGGCGACGCGCTGTCGGAGGCCCAGTACATCCCGCACTTCCTGCAGGCCGTGCGGGACCTGCGCGCCTACGGCGGCGACGTCTTCACCTGGTGGGACGACTTCCGCTCCCGCACCGCCTTCACCAAGCGGGAGGACCTGCGGCTGCTGGAGATCCTGGCGGTGTCGGCGTGCTTCTCGCCCGGCGCCGACGGCACGCCGCTGCTGCCGTTCGACCCCGTCACCGGGGTGCTGCGGCCCGAGGTCTGGGAACGGTGGCTGCGCTGGGACCCCGTCCGGATGGCGCCCGCGCACGCCGAGGCGCTGCGGTCGATGCGCGCGATCTGGATCGACGCCGGGACCCGCGACGAATGGTTCCTCGACCTCGGCGCCCTGGCCTTCCGCGACGCGCTGCGGCGGGCGGGCGTCGCCGAGGACACCGTCAGGTTCGAGCTGTTCGAGGCGGGCCACGTCGCCATCGAGTACCGCCATCCCCACGCCCTCGCCTGGCTGGCCCACCGCCTCGCGCCCTGAGGGCGCAGCCTCGCGCCCTGGGCGCGCCGCCGCGTCCGGTGCCCCGTAGGCTCCCGTACATGATCGATCAAACGGGGTCGTACCTGTCCGGGCTGTTCTCGCTGGAGGGCAGGACGGCGGTGGTGACCGGCGGCAGCTCCGGCATCGGGCGGGCCATCGCGGTGGCGCTGGCGCGCGCGGGCGCGTCGGTCGTGGTCGTCGCGCGCCGCGAACCCGAGCTCGCCGGCACCGTCGGGGAGCTGGAGTCGCACGGGTGCCGGGCGGCGTGGGTCAGCGCGGACCTCGGGTCACGTGCCGGCGTCGCCGACGCCGCGCGCGCCGTGGTGGAGCCGTTCGGCGAGCCGGACGTGCTGGTCAACGCCGCCGGCATCAACCTGCGGCCGCCGATGGACGAGCTGGGCGAGGACGTGTGGGACGCCACGATGGCGGTGAACCTGGACGCGCCGTTCCTGCTCGGGCAGCGTTTCGGGCCGGGGATGGCCGAGCGCGGCTACGGGCGGCTGATCCACATCGCCTCGCAGCAGGCGTTCCGGGCGTTCGTCACCAGCGGCGCCTACGGGGTGTCGAAGGCGGGGCTGGTGGCGCTGGCCCGCTCGCAGGCGGAGGCGTGGTCGGCGCGCGGCGTCACCGCCAACACCCTGGTCCCCGGGTTCGTTCTGACGCCGCTGAACGCGCGGCTGCAGGACGATCCGGCGCGGGTGGAGGCGCTCGCCTCGCGCACGATGACCGGCCGCAACGGCCTCGCCGAGGACTTCGCGGGCGCGGCGGTGTTCCTGGCCTCGCCGTCGGCGTCCTACGTCACCGGGCAGGCGATCTTCGTGGACGGCGGGTTCTCCGTCCACTGACCCGCCCGGGCATACGTCGTCGCCCGGGGGCGGGTCAGTCCCACAGGCCGGTGGCCCGGACGGCGTCGGCGGGGCCGGTGGCGTGCACGATCCCGGCGACGGGCCGGCCGTCCTCGTCGTGCACCAGCCAGCCGCCGAGCTGCACGACCGGGACCCGCCCGGCGCGCATCGCCAGCGCCAGCTCCGACAGCGTCCCCCAGGACCCGCCGACGACGATGACGGCGTCGGCGGCGTTGACGATCACGTTGTTGCGGGCCTGGCCGAGCCCGGTCGGCAGCCGCAGAGCCTGGCCCCGTACGCCGCGGCCCTGTCCGGGTCGGTCTACCGCGACGACGACACCGAGGTCGCGATGGGCCGGCTGATCGTGCTCTA
>NZ_JBEZJL010000006.1:0-195682 GCF_040651755.1 Actinomadura sp. NPDC048394
TCGGCACCAGTGCCGACAACGCCGCCGCCGAATCCCTCAACGCCACCCTCAAACGCGAAACCCTGCAAGGCGCCCGGCACTGGCCCACCACCCACACCGCACGCCGAGCCGTCTTCCGCTGGGCCACCCGCTACAACACGCGCCGCAGACACTCCCGCCTCGGCCAACTCTCACCGATCAACTACGAGAGAACCACCGGTAGCCTGACCGCTGCCGCCTGAAATCGGTGTCCACATCTCGGGGGGAAGCCCCGGAACCGGACTTCACCAGACCAGTACCAGGTCATAGACAGCTGTCTTGCGATCAAGCCCGCGGCGTTGCCGAAACTTACCGGCACCCAGACCCCCTGGATCTCCCAACCGTTGCTGGAAGTCATCGACAAGCGTTGCTGCCCGTCATCGACATACTCGGTCTCGGTCCACTCGTCGGTCTGCTCCATCCGAACGGCGTCGACCAGGCGGACGACGGCGGGAGCGTTGGCCCGGCGGTAGAGAGGGAAGATGGAGCGCGTGGGAGTGGTCGGCCGCGTGGACGCCTATCAGAGGCGACATCGTTGGGCGGGGCTGCCGCTGGCGGTGGTGTTCAAGTTCGTGGACGACCAGGGCACCTACCTCACGGCGTTGATCACTTATTGCGGGTTCGTGTCGCTGTTTCCGTTGCTGCTGCTGTTGGTCACCGCGTTGGGGTTCGCGTTGCAGGGCAATCCGGGGCTGCAGCAGCGTGTGCTGGATTCGGCGCTCGCGCAGTTCCCGGTCATCGGGGATCAGATCGGTGCGAACGTCCATTCCCTTCACGGCAGCGTCCTGGCGCTGGTGACGGGTGTGGCGGGCAGTCTGTACGGCGGTCCGGGCGTCGTGCAGGCCGTCCAGAACGCCCTGAACAGGATCTGGGGCGTGCCCCGCAACTCACGGCCGAATCCGATCGCCGCCCGGGCGCGCAGTCTGGCGTTGCTGGCGGTCGGCGGCGGGGGCGGTCCTGGCGACCACGCTGCTGTCGGCGGTGACCGTGTCCGGTGGGGTCTTCGGTGCCGGTGTTCGGGCGGGCGCCATCGTGGTGGCGGTCGCGGTCATTGTCGTGCTGTTCACGGTGGCGTTCCCGGTACTGACCGCCCGGCCGCTCAACGTCGCACAGGTCCGAACCGGCGCGATCGCCGCGGCGCTGGTCTGGCCGGCCCTGCAATGGGCCGGTGCGTTCCTGCTCGCCCAGATGCTCAAGGGCGCGACCGCCACCTACGGGATGTTCGGTCTCGTGCTCGGCCTGCTGACGTGGATCTACCTGGGTGCGGTCGTCTTCGTGGCCGGCGCGGAGATCAACGTGGTGCGCGAGCGGCGGCTGTGGCCCCGCAGCCTGCTGACGCCCTTCACCGACAATGTCGAGCTACCGCCGGAGACCGGCGCGCCTACGCATGGACTGCCAGAGGAAATCGTCCACGCCGGTCGCGTGGCGGGGGGCAGGTAGGCCCGCGCCTGAAGGACGATCCGGGTTCCGGTGCGGGCAGGCCAACGGACACGACCACCGGCGGGCCGCAGAGGGCATCCGCGATCGAGGGCTGCTGTTCACGCTCAACCCGGTCGGGGGCGGAGGGAGGGGGCCGGCATTTCGAGCTTCGGATCGCGGGGACCCGGTCTGGAATGGACATGGGGCTCACTTCCGGTTCACCAACCTGCCGATGTCCTCTTCCGCAACGGGTGGGGTGCGGTTCAGGGCCGCCCGGCTCGGGGAGGAGCGGACGGCCCTGGACCAGCCGGCGCAGCCCCCAGCAGCGACTGGCCGGTTCTCATTAGAGCCGGACGGTCTGACAGCGGAAACAGGCAATGCGTGCACACGCCATCACTTGCACCGATGACCGCCGCTCGGACGGCAATGAATACCGCTCTCGCGGCCCCCGGGACACCGCCCGGAAAATCATTTTCAAGATCTGCGGATGATGAGGAATTGTCGAGTAGGATCAGATTATCCGGCAACGGCGACATCTTCGTTCTGAGATTGTTCCGTCACACCGGCTCGCCCCCGAGAGGGGGAGTCATGCCGACCTCGTACAAGCCTCGCACCAGCAGCCGTCCCGGTGCGAGCTCCCAGCCCGGCCCCGGCTCGCCCGGTCGACACAAGACCCGGCCGGCCCTGCAGCCGGTGACCGTGACCCGCACCAGCGTGGCGTGGCCCGGGATGTGGGCCGTCGCGGTCATCTCAGCCGTCTTCATGGTGGTCGTGGTGAGCAACACCGGCGACGTGCGGATCTCCTTCGCCGACATGAGCGGTGTCCTACCGCTGGCCGTTGTGCTCCTGGCCGCGATGGCCGCCGGAGTCGCGGTCACCCTGGTTCTGGGCACCGCCCGCCTCACCCAACTGCGGCCGCTGACCCGCAAGCGCCTCCGATGAGGAACCGGCTCGCCGCATCGATCGAAAACCAGAAGAAGGTGCCGGCCATGTGGACCACCACCGAACGCCGCACAACCATCAGCCTGTCACCACCCTCGACACCACGGCTGCGGCTGTGCCCCGCCGCCTCTCCGGGCTCGGCACGGACCGCGCTCGACGGCGCCTGGTGGCCCCGCTCGGCCGACCCGGCCGCGGAGCTGCCGGGGCTGATCCTCGCCCTGCAGGACCACGGACCCATCGACGACCACCGCCCCATCACCCACCTCCTGCTCCGGGTGGACGACTGGGACGGCCGCCCGCGCCGGCTGCGGATCGACGGCCCGGCCGACACCCGGGTAGTGCGGCTGAGCTGGTTCGACTCGCTCCCCGCCGGGCTCCTCACCGCGATCCACGCCGACGGGCGGCGCGTCGACCTGCTCACCGTCCCGGTCTCCACGCGCCGCGCCGAAGCCGAGGCGGTGATGGAACTGGCGTCCCACCCCGCCAACCACCTGCACACCCCCGGCCTGCTGGCCGCCCTCACCGCGCCACCCGGCCGGACGGACCGGCCCGGCACCCAGAAGGCCTCAGAGGACACCTGGGAATCCGAGGGCGGACGCCTTCGAGGAGACCCGGCGACACGTTGATTCGCCCCGTTGCCCGGACGGCCCGTCATGTGGCCGTCCGGGCACGGAACTTCCGCCCCATCTGCGATCGGAGATCGCCATGACCACCTTCACCACCACCGCGCCCGCCGCGGATCTCGCGCGAGGCCCCGACGAGGTGCGGATGCCCGCCCACCGGCGTCCCGGTCACACGATCGTCGCGCTGTCGGGCGCCCTGGACGGCGCCGGCGCCGCGGCGTTGCGCGAGCACCTGATCGGCGCGTTGCGGCGCAGCGGCCGCCTGCTGATCCTCGACCTGAGCGAGGTGACGTCCGCCGACGCGGCCGGACTGGCCGTGCTGATCGGCATCCGCCGCCGCGCCGGCGGACTCGGCATCACCCTGCGTCTGGCCGCCCCCGGCCCGCAGGTCGCCGCGCTGCTCCGCGCCACCGGGCTCGACCGCGCGCTCATCGTCGGCCCCGCTCGGAAAGTCCGCGCCGGGCTCGCCGCATGACCGCATGGGCGCCGGGCACAAGAGGGGCGATGTGACCAGACCGAGCCCGGTTCCGCGACGCCGGCCCGCCCTGCGGCGCACGTCCCGGTCCGGGCTCGCCTCCGATCGGAGAGGACTGTGAGCGCCCCCGACGAGAACGACGCCGATGCCGCGCGTCCCGGCCTGCGTACCGGCCGGTGGCGGCTGCCCGCCGGGAGGGCGGCGGCACAGGTCCGACGCACGGTTCGCGATGCGCTGCGAGCGTGGGGGCTGGGCTCGGCAGCGGGAGACCTCAGCGACCAGCTGACGGCGCTCGTCCAGGACCTTCTCACCCGTGCCGCCGCGCGCGGCCCGGTCGACCTGCGGCTGGAACTGCACGCATCCGCCCGCCTGCTGCTGGGCGAGATCCGCGCCGCCGCATCCGCGCCGCCCGGGACCCCGTCTGGGACCGCCGACCGGCCGTCCGGCCACGCGTCCGGCCACGGCATCATTGCCCTGACGTATGGGCGCCGCCCCTCCCGCAAGCGCGTCCGGTACATCCACTCCTTCGCCTGGTGGCAGCAGGACCCCGTCGCCGACCAGTGAACCCCCGTCAGGAAACGACGACGGCGACCGCCGCGATGAGCACGCAGACGATCGCCACCGCGATGACCATGCCGCCGATGAGTCCCATCACCAGCCGAAGGTATTCATTTTTCATGGTCATCGGGCACCCTCTGCCGTCTTTGCCTGGCGTGCGCCTCGTCGATGGCGTCTTGGCGGCTTCGGGCCGGCCATCGCTTCGGGCGCGGCTTGCCGCGCATGACCAGGGGAAGCAGCAGCAGTGCCACGCCGGCGAGCATGAAGATGGTGCCCACCGCGTGCAGATCGATACCGCTCACGGATCCGGTGACGGCGAAAACGAGGATCGCGCCGATCACGAGGAGGGCGATACCGGCTATCGGCATCACACGCCGCCCTTCGGTGAAATCGAATCAACGAGCCAGGTGTCGATGCCCATGAACGGACTCCTTATACGAGCCATGAATTCGGCCCGGATGCGTCTCGTGCTTCACCGGACTCGCATGCTCGTTTCGCCACTATTCAACCGCCTCCCAGCCACAGGGGAAACAGCGGATTTCCGAACGTCTTTTCTCTTCAGGAGATGGCCGGTCGGCGCGTCGCAGCAAGGACGTCGAGCATGGCGGCGCCGCCGCTCGGGGCATTGGTCGTCCCCACGGCATGACGGCCCTCCTGGGGTCCGGGTGGCGGGATGCGGAGGTCTCTGGTGGGAAAACCGTCCATGGGTTTTGGAACGGCGCCGAAGAAGGTGGCGCCGCGGGTGCCGTTGCGGCACGGGGAGGGCGACAAGGACCATCTGACCAGCTTCGGGGGACTGGCGGCGCTGTCCCTCGATGCGCTCAGCTCGGTGGCGTACGGGCCGGAGGGCATCGTGCTGGTGCTCGTCGCCGCCGGCTCGCCCGCGCTGCTCCTGACGCTGCCGGTCACCCTGGCCATCGTGGCTCTGCTCCTGGTCCTGGTCGTCTCCTACTGCCAGGTCATCGCGGTGCACCCCGACGGCGGCGGCGCGTACGCGGTGGGCAAGAAGGACCTGGGGGCCGCGGTCAGTCTGCTGGCGGCGGCGAGCCTTGCGGTGGATTACGTGCTGACCGTCGCGGTCAGCCTCGCCGCGGGAGCGGCCAGCCTGGCATCGGCGTTCCCCTCGCTGCGGCACCACATGCTCGCGGTGTGCCTGCTCGGCCTGGTTCTGATCACCACCGTGAACCTATGGGGCATCGCCGAGAGCGCCCGCGTCCTCATGCTGCCGATGATGGTGTTCCTGGTAGCGATCTTCGGCGTCATCGTCGTCGGCCTGCTGCGTCCGCACCCGGCCGCGCTGGTGGGCAGCGTGCAGCCGGTGCGCGTCAGCGAGGCGCTCGGGGTGGTCGTGATCCTGAAGGCCTTCGCCGCCGGATGCTCGGCTCTCACCGGGATCGAGGCGATCGCCAACGGGGTCCCCACCTTCCGGGAGCCGCGCGCCCGGCACGCCCAGCGCACCGAGCTCATGCTCGGTGCGCTGCTGGGGACACTGCTGATCGGGCTGGCGGTTCTGATCCACCGCGAGCACGTCGCGCCCCGCGGCGGGGTCACCGTGCTGGCCCAGCTCACCGCCGGGTCGTTCGGCACCGGCTGGCCGTACTACGCGACCAACATCGCCGTCACCCTGGTCCTGGCGCTGGCCGCCAACACCAGCTTCGGCGGGCTGCCGGTGCTGATGAGCCTGCTGTCCGCCGACGACCGGCTGCCGCACCTGTTCGGTCTGCGGGCCGAGCGGCCGGTCTTCCGGTACGGCGTGGTCGCTCTGGCCCTGCTCGCGGCCGTACTGCTGGTCGCGACGTCCGCCGAGACGCATCGGCTGATCCCGCTGTACGCGATCGGGGTGTTCATCGGGTTCACCATCAGCCAGACGGGGCTGGTACGGCACTGGTACGGCCTGCGCTCCCGCCGTTGGAGAACGCGAGCCGCCCTCAACGGCACCGGGGCGATCCTGACCGCGACCGCCACCGTCGTCTTCGTCGCCGGCAAATTCACCTCCGGTGCCTGGGTCGTGATCCTCGCGATGCCGGCGCTGATGCTGCTGTTCGCCCGCATCAACGCCTATTACCGGGCGGTCGGCGCCGAACTCGACCTCGGCCCGCACCCGCCCCGCCCGCAACCGGCCGCAAGCCTGGTCATCGTCCCCGTCGGCAGCATCAGCAAGCTCACCGAACACGCATTGCGGGCGGCACTGTCCCTCGGCGGTGACGTCATCGCGGTCAGCGTCCACCCCGGACCCGAGGAGAGCGCCGCCTTCCGCGCGCGGTGGAACGCCTGGGACCCCGGCGTCCGGCTGGACACCATCGAAAGCCCGCACCGGTCACTGGTCCACCCGATCGTCCACTACGTTCGGCGAGCGCAACAAGGAGACCTGCAAGTCGCCGTTCTCATCCCCGAAGTCCAACCGCGCCGATGGCGCTACCGGATCCTGCAGAACCAGCGGGGTCTGCTCCTGGCGACCGTGCTGCGCGCCACCACCGACGTCGTCATCTGCACCATTCCTCACCGGCTCACCTCCCGTTGATCGGGCGCGCGCGGTCCGGCGGGAGGCTGGCCGTCACAGGAGTGGTCCTGGTGACGTGGTCGGCGGTGCCGCCGCGCCATTCGATGAGGAAGAGGGTGGCGTCGTCGCTGGTGATCCCGCCTCTCTCCTGCATCAGTGTGGGGGAGAGGCGGCGCACCATCTGCTGGACCGTCGCGCTGGCGGGGCTGACGCGTTCGATGGTGGCGATCAGCCGTTCCTCGCCGAACTGCTCCCCGCCGGTGGTGTGCTCTTCGACGAGGCCGTCGGTGTAGGCCAGGACCCGGTCGCCGGGGCGGTATCTCGTGCGCCGGGTCCAGGAGTTGTCCCAGCAGCCGCTCGCCGAAACCCTCGCTGCGATCCACCGGGCCTCGGTGTCCGCTCAGTTCCCCCACAGCCGTCTATGTGCCCCTGACACGGACGGCAACTCCCTGTATCGAGGGTGTTAGACGGGACGTTCGTGGACGTAGCACCATCTCCAAGTCGATCCTGGTTCGATGGCGGCGGCGAGCGGATGGTCGGTCTCCTGGTAGTGCGCCCGCGCGTGCCGGCGCGGCGAGTCGTCGGAGCAGGCCACCCAGCCGCAGGTCAGGCACAGCCGCAGCGCCGTCCACCGGTCGCCCCGCGCCTCACACGCCGCGCAACCATGTGATCGTGGCGCGACGGGTGTCAGGCCGTCCACGTGCTGACAGCGTGGCGCCGTGCCGTTGGGGCTGTGCGGCACGCCCGAGGCGATGGCGCGGACCCTCATCTCGTGGTTCATCGAACCTCCCCTTCCGGGTGCCGTTTCGCTCCCCGGGTCAGTACTCCAGTTCCGGGCGCAGGGGGCCGCCGACCGCGTGCAGGTGGCGCAGTACCTGGGCGTAGGAGCGCGCGAGGCTCGTCTCGCAGTAGGCGATGTCGTGATGGGCGCAGAACGCGCGCACGAGGGCTTGGGCGCGGCGCAGGTTGGGGCGCGGCATGGAGGGGAAGAGGTGGTGCTCGATCTGGTAGTTCAGCCCGCCGAGCACGAAGTCGGTGATCCGGCCGCCGCGGATGTTGCGCGCGGTCAGCACCTGCCGGCGCAGGAAATCGGACCTGTCCCCCTTGCCGAAGATCGGCATGCCCTTGTGGTTGGGGGCGAACGAGCAGCCCAGGTAGAGCCCGAAGAGTCCTTGCTGGAGCAACAGGAAGCCCACGGCCTGGGCCGGGGCCAGCACCCAGAACAGCACGGAGAGGTACCCGGCGGCATGGACGAGCAGCAGTCCGCCCTCGACCAGCCGGGTCGTTCCCGGCGTGTCAGCCCGGGATGTCGCGCCATGCCCGACCAGTGCCCGGACGCTCGACAGGTGCAGGTGGAATCCTTCCAGGAGCAGCATCGGGAAGAACAACCAGGCCTGGCGGCGGGCGAGCCATGCACGGGGGGCGCCGCGGGTCTGGGCGTTGTCGCGGGTGAAGGCGATCGCGCCGGTGGCGATGTCGGGATCGCGGCCGACCTGGTTGGGGTGGGAGTGATGCCGGTTGTGCTTGGCGACCCACCAGCCGTAGCCGAGACCCACCAGCAGGTTTCCGTGCAGCCGTCCCAGCAGGACGTTGACCCGTCTGGAACCGGAGATCTGCTGGTGGCCCGCGTCGTGGCCGAGGAACGCGGTCTGGGTGAACGCGGCCGCCAGGAACGCCGCCACCGCGAGCTGCCACCAGGACGGGCCGACCAGCACGAAGGCGACCCAGCCGGCGGCGAGGAACAGCAGGTTCGTCGCGGCTTTCACCCAGTAGTAGCCGGGACGCCGGGCCAGCAGACCGGCCCGCTTCACCTGCCGCGACAGCACCGCGTAGTCGCTGCCCCGCAGGTTCACTGCGGCGTCGGCCCGATCCGGTGCGCGGCTCAGGGGGCTGCCTGCGGGGAGGATCGTGGTCATGGTCTTCGACTCCAGTTGGATGCCCTCCGGTGAGGGGCGACCGGCTCGAACGCCGCCGGCGGGCTCGGGCGCGTGGAAAGCGCCCACCACCAGTTGAGCCCGCTCTTCGGCCGGACCGAACCGGGCAATACGGGCAAGAGTCATCAGCGGCGGCGATAACCGTCGCACCGGCGACGCGGAGCTCCCGGCACACGCCGCGATGTACGCTGCTGGAGGGTCCAGCTGTTCCGGCCCGGAAGGCGGGAGACGTGGAACTGCGCCAGCTCCGCTATTTCGTCTCCGTCTCCGAGGAGCTCAACTTCGGGCGCGCGGCGGCCCGCGAGCACATCGTGCAGTCGGCGCTGAGCCAACAGATACAGCGGCTGGAGCGGGAACTGGGCGTGCGCGTGCTGGAGCGCACCACGCACTACGTCGCCCTGACCCCGGCGGGGGCGGCGTTCCTGGTCGAGGCGCGGCAGATTCTCGCCCACGTCGAGCGCGCCGTCCAGGTCGCCCGGACCGCGCAGGGGACCGCGCCGGCGTTGCGGGTGGGCATCATCGACGCCAGCTACGACTCGATGCCGCAGATCCTGCACGAGGCCCAGGCCCGCTACCCCGACCTGGTGATCCACCAGGTCGAGGCCGGTGTCCCCGAGCAGTACCAGCAACTCGTCGACGGGCGCCTCGACGTGGGCATCGGCCGCGCCGCACAGGCACCCAGCGGGATCGCCTCGCATCTGTTCCGCCAGGACCGCCTCGGCGTCCTGGTACCGCGCGGGCACCGGTTCGCCGACCTCGACGCGGTACCGGTCGAAGCCCTGGCCCGCGAGCCGCTGCTGCTGGCCGAGGAGATGAAGGCCCCGGAGTTCAACCAGTTCACCGTCGAGATGTGCCGCGCCGCAGGCTTCACCCCGACGGTGCACCAGGGCACCGTCGACAGCATCCGCGCCGCGTCCACGCTGGTCGCCCAGGGCCGCTGCCTGTACTGCGTGCCCTCCTCCTGCATCTCCGCCCTCCCCGGGACGATATGGCGGCCCCTCACCGACCCCGCCTCGTTCTACCCCTGGTCGATCCTGTGGCGCGCCGCCGACGACTCCGACCACGTGCGCGCCGTCGTCGCCTGCGCCCGCGGTATGTCCGAACGGCTCGGCTGGCTGGCCACCGCCGACCAGCCGGCCGGCTGACTCACCGGCCATCGATCCGCCGGCCTCCACCCGACCCGCGCGGTGATCGGTCGCGGTGATCGGCTCAGCCCGTATCGGCGGTATCCGCCGGGCGGCCGCACGGGATTGTCTGTCATCAGGGTCTTCCACACGGCCCGTCCAGGCCCGGACCCCCACCGAGCGGAGCATCCGATGGGAATCCTGATCGCCGTTGTCGTGATCGTGGTGCTGGTGGCGCTGTTACTGCTCGCGATGGCGGTGCGGATCGTCAAGCAGTACGAGCAGGGGGTGCTGTTCCGGCTCGGCCGGGTCCGCGGCGTCCGCGAGCCCGGCCTGCGGCTGATCATTCCGATGGTGGACGTGATGCGGCGGGTGACCCTGCGGATCGTCACGATGCCGATCCAGTCGCAGGGCATCATCACCCGCGACAACGTCAGCGTGGACGTCTCGGCGGTGGCCTACTACCGGGTGGCCGACGCGGTGAAGTCGGTCGTGGCGATCGAGAACGTCCGCGCCGCGATCGACCAGATCGCCCAGACCACGCTGCGCAAGGTGGTCGGGCAGCACACCCTGGACCAGACGCTGTCGGAGACCGACCGCATCAACGCCGACATCCGCGAGATCCTCGACGTCACCACCACCGCCTGGGGCGTGGAGGTGAGCCTGGTCGAACTGAAGGACATCCAGCTCCCCGAGACCATGAAACGCGCCATGGCCAAGCAGGCCGAGGCCGAGCGGGAGAAGCGCGCCAAGATCATCAGCGCGGAGGGCGAGTCCATGGCCGCCGCCGCCCTCGGCGACGCCTCGGACACGATGATGGCCCACCCCCTGGCCCTACAACTGCGGAACCTCCAGAGCCTGGTCGAGATCGGCGTGGACAAGAACAGCACCGTCGTCTTCCCCGCCCCGCTGATGACCACCATCGCCGAACTCGGCGCCTTCCTCGCCCGCGAGAAGACCGCCGCCCTCCCCGCCATCACGCCGAACGGTGCTCCAAGGGCCTGATCACAGGCTGGTCGCCGCCGTCTACAACATTGCCACCCTGCGCTGGATCGAGCGCCGCGTGATCGCCCGCACCGCCGGGGACCTCGTCCGGTGAACCTCGGCCCCGTCATCCACACACCGGTACGGTTGCAGGTCGTGTCCCTGCTGGCCGCGGCCACCGAAGCCGACTTCTCCTTCGTCCGCGGCAGCCTGGAGATCGGTGACTCGTTGCTGTCCGAGCACACGAGCGCCCTGGAGAACGCCGGATACGCCCACATCCGCAAAGGACACGTCGGCAAGCGGCCCCGCACGTGGCTCAATCTCACCGGCCAGGGCCGCGCCGCGTTCGCCGAGTACGTCGCCGCCCGACAGCAGATCGTCGGACAGCCTCTCGCACCCGCAGGGATGAACGCGGGACAGACCGCCGTCTGCCTCCATGCGGCCTTTCGCAGGTACCGGCGACTGTACCGATAACGCCGCTGGCGTAAACCGGCTGCACCTGGCCCGCCCCACCTGTCGGGGAGCAGCGGACTTCGGCAGCCTCAAAAGAGCGCCGGTGAGCATGACCGAGGCATCGCCCCAGGCGCGGCCACCCGGGAGCCGGCTGCGCGCCCTCGAGGATCGTGCATTCACGGGTACAGCCGGTCGCCCAGTCGATGGTGGCGACACGATCGCGTGGCGTCGGAACGTCCCGACAGGACGAAACTCACCAGCTCGCCCTTGAGATCCCCGGCCCCCGCTGTATCCGGTCCGCGCATGCCTTCCCACGCTGCGTTGTGCCGTCAACAGGCTACTGGCGAACACGCCCAGGGGCGTCTCGAAGTTCGGGGCTATCGCGGCTGTTTCGCTCCCTTGCCCCGCCTCTGATGGCGGCCGATCGGTATCTCAGCCTCCTGAGCTGCGGCCGAGGCGCGCTTCACTGAAACTGCGCTGTCATCATGCGCAGTCAGCCTGAGTCGACGCGAGCGTCACAAAGATCGCCAACCACCACGAAGTAGGCGCCCCCGGCAGGATTCGAACCTGCGACACCCGCTTTAGGAGAGCGGTGCTCTATCCCCTGAGCTACGGAGGCATGTCGTCGCTCGCCGGAAGAGCGTAGCGGACGGCACCTACAGGGTAGGGGAAGGGGCGTACTGGGCGCTCCCCGTTATGGGGGCGACCGGGGCTCAAGAGAGCGCCAAAAGGCGGCGGGAGATGGCCTATGCGCGCTCTAGGCCGGGTGGGGTCGGTGTGGGTACGCTTCGGTGCCGTGACGGGTCGGCATCGCGGGCAGCCGAAGGACCGGGAGACCGGGGAGGCCGCCGAGACGCGCGCGCCTCGGCGGAGGCGCCTCGCGATGATCGCGGGGGCGTTCCTGGTGCCCGTCGCGCTCGCGACCGTGGTGGCGTTCTCGCTGCGTGAGGAGCCGTCGGGACGGCCGGACGGGGCGGTGACGCCGACGCCGCGGGCCGCGGAGGCGTCGCCCTCGGCGGAGCCGACGTTCGGGCAGTACGTCCCGCCGGAGAGCGATCCGCAGGCGGAGACGAAGGCGCCGCGGCGGGTCGTGACGCCGCAGGCGGAGCCGACGAAGAAGGCGACCCCGAAGCCCACGCGGCCGCCGGACGTGCGGCCGACGTGCCCGTGGGCGGGCGTGCCGTACCTCGACCAGTGGTGCCATCGGCATCGTCACACAGGTCGCTGAGCCGGTTGCGCCCAGTTCGGCTGTGAACCTGTAGTAGCGTTCTGCCGCTGTTCGTATTCGGGCATCAGGAGGAAAACCACCGTGCCGAACCCCCGGTCGGCTGCGCTGGCCGCGGCCGTCCTGGTGATGGCGACGCTCGTGCCGCAGGGTGCCGGCAGGGCGGCCGAAGGCGGGGACGACGTCAAGTCGCTGCGCGAGGCCGCCGCCAAGGCTCGCGACGAACTCGAGTCGGCCACCAAGGACATGGAGGGCCGCAAGAAGGACCTGGCGGCCTCGCAGAGCAAGCTGAAGGCGACGCTGCAGGACCTGGCGGACGCCGAGGCGCAGCTGAACGAGATCCGGCAGCCGCTGGCACGGCTCGCGAACTCCTCCTACCAGCAGCCCGGCGCCGCCGGGTCGATGGCGGTGTTCGGCGGCGGGAACCCGGAGGAGGCGCTGCGCGCCACCGCGGACGTGAGCATGCTCGCCCGGTCGCAGCAGGCGCTTGTGGACCGTGCCGACGCGCTGCAGAAGCGCCGCCAGCAGCTGGCGTCCACGGCGCAGGACCTGCAGTCCCGCAACGCGATCGCGCAGACCCGCGTGCAGCAGGACATCGACGGGCTCAAGCAGCGGTCGGCGCAGCTCACCGACCAGCTCAACGCGATGCTCAAGAAGCTGCCCGAGAGCAAGCGGCTGGAGCTCGGGTGCGACAAGAGCCTCGCCGCCGACGCCAAGAAGTTCCCCAACGGGCTGATCCCGCAGAAGTACCTGTGCCCGCTGCCGCAGAAGGGACGCGAGCTGCGCGCGGACGCGGCGCTGGCGTTCTACAAGCTGAACGCGGCGTACAAGGCCCATTTCGGCCGCGACATGTGCCTGACGGACTCCTACCGGAGCCTGGCCGAGCAGCAGTCCGTGTACGTGCGGCGCCCCGGCTTCGCCGCCGTCCCCGGCACCAGCAACCACGGCAAGGGGCAGGCCATCGACGTCTGCGGCGGGGTGCAGAACCAGGGCTCGGTGCAGTTCAACTGGCTGAAGGCCAACTCCAAGAAGTACGGCTGGTTCCACCCGGCGTGGGCCTACAGCAACCCGTTCGAGCCCTGGCACTGGGAGTACGGCACCGAGAGCCAGTACTGAGCCGTCAGGGGGTCTGCGCCAGCGGGACGATCTCGGAGGTGCAGAACCGGCAGCGCCGCGCCTTGATGGGGATCTCGGCGAGGCACTCGGGGCACTCGCGCTCGGTGGCCTCCTTCCCGCGGTCCATCCGCTCGATCAGCTTCGTGGTCGGCAGCACGACGAGGAAGTAGACGATCGCCGAGGTGATGAAGAAGGCGATCGCCGAGGTGACGAAGACGCCGTACGGGAACGTCGTGCCGTCGACCGTCAGGGACAGCCGGGTGTAGTCGGGCTTGCCGCCGATCAGCGCGATCAGCGGGGTGATGAAGGAGTTCGCGAAGTCCTTGACGAGCGAGGCGAACGCGGCGCCGACGACGAACGCGACGGCGAGGTCGACGAGGTTGCCGCGGAACAGGAACTTCTTGAATCCGCCCATGGTGTGCTCCCGGGGGTCGGCGGGGCGCGTCCCGTCGGACGCGCTCCTGGAGGCGATCGGCTCTGGGCACGCGGGGAGGGGCGCGGCCGATCCGCGCCTGGTCTGCCCTGATCGGAGGGGGTTCTCACTCCCGCGTGCGCTATATCACTGATGCTCGGTCCGGCCGAAGCCGGACGGAACGGCTACGGATGGTAATGAAAGTTCACCCCTCGCGCCAAGTCGATCCCGAACCCGCCCGCAGCCACCCCCAGCCCACCCCAACGCCCTCCAGAACCCCGCCACGCGCCCAGCCGCCTGCCGCTGATCACAGACCCCCAACAGCGCCCCGCAACCCCCGGAGCCGCGCCGGGGTGGGCGTGGGGTGGTTAGGGGGTGGTGAGGGTGATCGAGAGGGCGGAGCGGGTGCCGGCGAGCGCTTGGGCCTGCGCGCGGTCGGTCGCGAGGACCACCAGGGCTCCCTCGCGGCCGCCTTCGTCGTCGTGGCGGGGCACGGTCACCACCGGCACGCCGGACACGATCATTCGGGCTTCGCTCCACCGGTCGTCCCGGCCGGGGAGGTCGTCGAGACCTGAGGGCGGCGGGCCGGCCAGGACGTCGACGCGGTCGCCGGAGTGCAGCAGGCGGACGGTGTCGGCGTCGGCGATGCGGACGGGCGCGGCGACCGTCCCGGGGGCGTAGCCGCGCAGGAGCCCCTCGCCGACCAGGCGGGCGTCGGTGAGCGGCTCGCCGCGCCGCATGGGCCCTGCGAGGACCCGCCCGGCCGCGCCGGAGCGGAGCGCGCCCGCGGGGACGGCCGGGGGCGGCAGGTCGAGGGCGCGCAGGTCGGACGTGCCGAGGGTGGCGCCGGCGGGCAGGTCACGGGCCGCGGCCAGGACGCGGACCGAGGGCGCCGGCCCGGGCCGCAGCGCGGTGAGGGCCAGGCCCGCGGCGGCCGCGGCGGACAGCGCCGCCAGCGGCCGCCGCAGCCGGGCCGCGCGTGCCCTCACGGCAGCTCCAGCGGGAGGTCCATGCCGTCCAGGACGGCGGGGCAGGGGCAGTCGCGTTCGGCGGGCAGTGCCTTGACCACGTCGGCGACCACTCCGCGCAGCCGGCCGATGTTCTCGCCGAACACCCGGAGCACCTCGTCCATGGTGACGCCCTCGCCCTCCTCGATGCCGGCGTCGAGGTCGGTGACCAGGCACAGCGGGGTGTAGCAGAGCGCCAGCTCGCGGGCGAGGACGGCCTCGGGGTGGCCGGTCATCCCGACGAGCGTCCAGCCCTGGCCGGCGAACCAGCGGGACTCGGCCCGGGTGGAGAACCGGGGGCCCTCGATGACGACGAGGGTGCCGCCGTCGACGGGCGCCCAGCCGGCGGCGTTCGCGGCGTCGACGGCGGTGCGCCGCCCGACCGGGCAGTACGGGTCGGAGAACGAGACGTGGATCGCGGCGCCGTCGTCGTAGTAGGTCTGCGGGCGCCCGGTCGTCCGGTCGACGAGCTGGTCGGGGACGGCCAGCGTGCCGGGGCCGAGGTCGGGGGTCAGCGAGCCGACCGCGCTCGGCGCGAGGACCTGCCGGACGCCGAGGGACCGCAGGGCCCACAGGTTGGCGCGGTAGGGGATCTTGTGCGGCGGGAAGCGGTGGTCGCGGCCGTGCCGGGGGACGAACGCGACGCGCCGCCCGGCGAGTTCGCCGATGGCGACGGCGTCGCTCGGCGGGCCGAAGGGCGTGTCGACGCGCACCTCCTCGACGTCGTCGAGGAAGGAGTAGAAACCGGAACCGCCGATGACCGCGATCTCGGCCGTGGGCTGCGAGTTGGTGGACATGCCGCCGACACTAACCAGCCCGCCGGAGCACATGCGGACCCGCCGCGAAATGTGGATAACTTCATGATCGCCGGACCCGCCGCACGTGCCGGACCCGGCGGACGCGGCGGACGCGCCGGGCGCAGTGAGCGCCGCGGGCGTGGCGGAGGGGCCCGGTGTGGCGCCGGGCCCCTCGCGATCCGTGGACGTCGTGTCAGCCGACCCGGTCGAGGATCCGGGACCGGTCCGTCTGCGCGTCGCGCGCGGCGAGCCGTCCCGGCGCCCAGATCCGCCGCCCGAGGTCGTGTGACAGGGCGGGCAGTAGCAGCGACCGGACGACCAGCGTGTCGAACAGGACGCCGAACGCGACGACGAAGCCCATCTCCACCATGGACACCAGCGGCAGCGTCGCCATCGCGCCGAACGTCGCCGCCAGCACCACCCCGGCCGAGGTGATGACGCCGCCGGTGACGGTGAGGCCGCGCTGGATGCCGCGCCGCGTGCCGAGGGTCTGGGACTCCTCCCGTACACGGTGCATGAGGAAGATGTTGTAGTCGACCCCGAGCGCCACCAGGAAGGTGAAGGCCTGCAGGGGGAATCCCGTGTCCGTGCCCTCGAAGCCGAAGCCGTGCCTGAAGATGAGCGCGCACGCGCCTAGCGAGGCGAGGAACGACAGGCCGACGGTGCCCATCATCAGCAGCGGTGCGACGAGCGCGCGCAGCAGCAGGACGAGGATGACGAAGACCACGCCCAGCACGATCGGGATGATGACCTTGTTGTCGCGTATGGAGGCGCGCTTGGTGTCCAGGGACGTGGCGGTGGTGCCGCCCACCTTCGCGTTCGCGGACGGGACGGCGTGCACCGCGTCCCGGAGCCGGTCGATGGTCCGCTCGGCCGCCTTGCTGTCGGCGGGGTCGCGCAGCGTCGCCTCGTACATGACGAGGCCGTTCGTGGTGGCCGGAGGACCGACCTGGGCGACGCCCTGTGTGCGCGCGGCCGCCGCTGCGATCTCAGGCGACGCCGACGCCTTGCCGATGATGACGGCCGGGGAACCGGATCCGGCGGGGTAGTGCCGCGCCACGGCCTCCTGCCCGGCGATCGAGTCGGGGCGTCCGGTGAACTGGCCGGCGTTGGAGAGCCCGTCCGCCTTGAGCGAGCCGAGGCCGAAGGTAAGGCCGACTAGGACGATGCCCGTGGTGAGCCACAGCACGCGTGAGCGCCTGGCCACGAGGCCCGCCACGCGGGACCAGATTCCGTGCTCGGCCTCGTACGCCTCGGGCTCGAGGTACTTGGCGTCGTAGCGCGGGACGAGCGGCCAGAACACCCAGCGGCCGAAGATGACGAGGAGCGCGGGCAGGAGCGTGACCATCGCGCCCAGCGCGGTGAGGACGCCCGCCGCGGCGACGGGGCCGAGCCCCGCGGTGGAGTTCAGGTCGGCGAGCAGCAGGCACAGCAGGCCGACGGCGACGGTGGCGGCGGAGGCGATGACGGCGGGCGCGGCGCGGCGCAGGGCGAACGCCATGGCCTCGTGCCGGTCCTCGTGCCGGTGCAGTTCCTCGCGGTAGCGGGCGACGAGCAGGAGGGCGTAGTCGGTGGCGACGCCGAACACCAGCACGGTCATGATGCCGGAGCTCATCCCGTTGACGGTCAGGTCGGCGTACTTGGCCAGCAGGTAGACGACGGACTGGGCGAGCCCGAGGGCGAAGACGGCGCTGAGCACCGGGATGAACCACAGCACGGGGCTGCGGTAGATGATCAGCAGCAGGACGATCACGACGATGCCGGCCGCCATGAGCAGGAAGCCGTCGAGGCTCTGGAACACCCCGTACTGGTCGGAGCCGGCGCCGGCGGGCCCGGTGACGTGCGCGGACAGCCCGGGCGGGCCGCGCTTGACGAGGTCGCGCGCTTGGTCGACGGCGTCGGTGACGTCGTCGCTCTTGATCGGGACGAGGGTCTCCAGGGCCCTGCCGTCCTTGGACGGGAACGGTCCCTGCGCCTTCTCGGCTCCCGGGAGGCGCTCGAAGGCGGGCATGTCGGCCGCGGCCTTGGCGCGGTCGGCGGCGGTGATCCCGGAGGGACGCTCGTAGACGATGACGGCGAGCATCGTCTCGTCCTTCTGGAACATGTCCTGCTGCTTGACGACCTGCGTGGACTCGGCGCTGGCGGGCAGCCAGGACGCGGCGTCGTTGTCCTCGACGTCGGCCAGCTTGCCGGCGAGCGGGCCGAGGGCGGCCAGCAGGACGATCCAGACGGCGAGGACGGCCCATTTGCCGCGGCGTCCGGCGATCAGCCCGGCGAGCCTGCGGGCCGGTGTTCTGGGGGGAGCCTGGCTCTGTGCGCGCATGGTCGATCTCCTGAGGAGGGTCCGTGGATCTCGCGATATGACGCGAAAACTTGCTCAGGACCAGAGTCTCTCTGATCGCGAGAGAAAGCAAGTTATATCGCGAAATCTCGGGGTGGCCTCAGGGTCGGTCTCGGGGTGGCCTCAGGGGCGGCCCCAAGGCCGCCCCAGAGCACGACGAAGGCCGGAAGAACCCGGTTGGGTTCCTCCGGCCTTCGGAAGCGCGGTGGGGACGTGGCCCCTAGAGTCGGGCCCCGGTGGTCAGGCCACCTTCTCGGACGAAGAGGACTTCGACGAAGAGGTGGACGACGAGGACGACGAGTCGCTCGACGAGCTCGACGAGGAGGACGAGTCGGACTTGGCGGAGTCGCCGCTCGACGACGACGAGCCGTTCGACCCGTTGGACGAGCTCCCCACGGTGGAGGACGACTTGCCGGAGCCGCGGCTGTCGGTGCGGTAGAAGCCCGACCCCTTGAAGATGATCCCCGCGGCGGAGAAGACCTTGCGGAGCTTTCCGTTGCACGCCGGGCATTCGGTCAGCGCGTCGTCGCTGAACTTCTGCACGACCTCCAGAGGCTCGCCGCACTCGGTGCAAACGTACTGATACGTCGGCACGGTTCCTCCTCGCTGACTCAGTCCGGGCGCCGTCCCGGACTGGCACTCACTCTAGATGACTGCTAATGGTACCCATGCATGGAACAGGATTCGCCCCGGGTCTGTTCCCGAGTCTCCCAAGGCCCCTCTCCAGCAGGACTCCTCGCCCGCCCCGCCCGACTCCGCGCCCGTGCGGCGGCCCGACCCTGCGCCCGCCCCACCCGACCCTGCGCCCGCCCCGCCCGACCCTGCGGCCCGACCCTGTGGCCGTTTCGCTCATGTTCCGGTCTCGCCGAACCAGCCGGCCAGCTTCCCGCGGCGGCTGATGGCGCGCAGCCTGCGTTCCGTGGTCTCCCGTACGGTGTCGGTGGTCACGACCAGCAGCGTGTCGCCGCTCTGCAAGGGCGTGGTGGGTTCCGGCACGAAGCTCTCCCCGTCCCGTACGACGAGGGTAATGGACGCTCCGGCGGGCAGCCGCAGCTCGAAGATCTCCACACCGCTCAACCGGGAGTCGGGTGGGATACGGACTTCTAGTAGGTCCGCATGGAGCTCCTCCAGGGGCGCGGCCTCCACGTCCAGTTCGCGGGTCTGCTCGTCGCTCTTGAGGCGGCACCAGCGCGCCACCAGGGGCAGTGTGGGGCCCTGCAAGAGGGTGAACACGACGACGATGTTGAAGACGATGGAGAACAGCCGGTCGGCGTCCGGGACGTCCTTCACCATCGGGATGGTGGCCAGGACGATGGGGACGGCGCCGCGCAGCCCCGCCCATGAGGCGAAGACCTTCTCGCCCCACGACAGCTTGAACCCGATCGAGGACAGCACGACCGACGCCGGGCGCGCCACGAGCAGCAGGACGAACCCGATGACGAGCGCCGGGACGATCTGGCCGGGGAGCGCGCCGGGGGAGGCCAGCAGTCCCAGCATCACGAACAGCCCGATCTGGGCGAGCCACCCGATGCCTTCGGCGAAGCCCCTCGTGGCCGGGCGGTGTGGCAGGCGCGCATTGCCGAGGACTAGCGCGCTCACATAGACGGCCAGGAAGCCGCTCGCGTGCAGCAGTGTGGCGGCGCCATAGGAGCCGATGGACAGCGACATCACGGCGATGGGGTACAGGCCGGATGCGGGGAGGGCGACGCGGCGCAGCGCCTGTGCGCCGAGCCAGCCGATCGCGAAGCCGAGCACGCCGCCGGCGACCAGCTCGTACACCATCACGCCGGCGAGTTCGGCGAGGTTGGGGACGCCGCCGTGCGCCGCGCTGAGCGTGACCACGATGATCACGACGGGTGCGTCGTTGAACCCGGACTCGGCTTCCAGGAGCCCGGTCAGCCGGGACGGCAGGGGCAGCCGGCGCAGCACCGAGAACACGGCGGCGGCGTCGGTGGGGGCGAGCACGGCGGCCAGCAGGAACGCCGGGCGCCAGTCCATCCCGATCAGCCACCGGGCGGCGAGCGCCACGACGGCGATGCTGATCAGGGTGCCGATGGTGGACACGCTGAGCGCGGCGGGCACGGACGGCCGCACGTGCCGCCAGCTGGTGGTGAGACCGCCCTCGGCGAGGATCAGGACGAGGGCGGCGAGGCCGAGCGTCTCGGCCAGTTCGGCGTTGTCGAAGTCGATGTGGAGGGGGCCGGACTCGCCGACGAGAAGGCCGAGGCCCATGTACGCCAGGAGGGTCGGCAGGCCGGCCTGGTGCGACAGCCGGACCGCGACGATGGCGCTGAGTACGAGCACGGCCCCGAGGAGTAGCCAGATGTCGAGATGCACATCCCACCCTTCGGGGTCGTCAAAGTTGAACTTTTAGCAATACTACAGAATTGTGTGTCAAATGCATACTTGCGGTTGATGAACGAGATGCCTAGAACGCCCGTTATCTCCGTCTGACCTGCGGGTCCACGCCGTTGACCACGTTCTGCACCGCGTGTCCCTGGACGGCCCTGGTGACGTTGTCGAGCAGCATCGTCACGATGTTCCGCTGCGACTGCGTCGTCCCGCCCGCCGCATGCGGTGACAGCAGGACGTTCTCATGCGCGCGCAAGGGGGAGTCGGCCGGAGGCGGCTCCTCGTCGAACACGTCCAGAGCGGCACCGGCGAGCCGTCCCGACTCCAGTGCGGCGAGCACGGCGTCGTCGGGCGCGATGCCCCCGCGCGCCACGTTCACCAGCAGCGCCTTGTCGGGGAGTAGCGCGAGACGTTCCGGGCCTATGAGGCCGCGCGTTTCGTCGGTCAGCGGCAGGGCGAGCACCAGGATGTCGGACGTGGCGAGCAGATCGTCCAGCTCCCTGTACCTGACCGGTGCCGAGGCACGCGGACGCCTCGTCCAGTAGGAGACCTCACAACCGAGGACCTGGAACAGCCGCGCGGCCTCCGCGCCTATGGCGCCGTAACCGACGACCCCTACGCGCTGCGCATGGACTTCCCTTGTACCGCGCGCCAGAAGCTCCGTCTGCGGCCATTCGCCCGCGCGCACATGCCGGTCGCCCCAGACGAGGTGGCGGCACAGGGCGAACGCGGCGCCGACCGCCCATTCGGCCACTCCGCGTGCGTTGGCACCCGCGGTGTTGGCCAGCGGCACGCCGGCCTCCGCCAGCGCGGCGCCGTCGATGCTGTCGGTGCCCACGGCGGGCATCTGCACGAACGCCAGATGCGGCGCGGCGGCGACCGCCTCGGCATCGAGTTTCAGCTGGGCGCTGAAGTCGCCGATGACCAGTTCGGCGTCCGGGAGCGCCGCGAGGAGCCCGGCGCGGTCCCTGGTCTGCGGGAACGCCACCTCCACGGTGTCGCCGAACGATCCGAACAGGCCCCGCACGATGTCCTCCCCGAGCGGGGGGAGGGAAAGGATCCGCCACGGCGCCGCCATCTCGAACCTCCAGGTGAGCCTCGCGTCGAACCGCGGTCCCCGAAGCCGCGATCTTGCTGATTCTCACCCTATGCGGCCGTCCGGTACTGGCCACAGGGCCAGGTCCTCCTAACCGCGAGGCCACACCTCTGGGGCCGCCGGATGCGCCCTCCCGGCGTCGTCCCGGGCCACCGGAGGTGCCTTCCCGAGAGCCGGGACGCCCGCCGCCGCCTCAGCCGAACCGCACCAGCCCCCCGGACGGCGTCGCCGCGGCGCGCACCCGCTGGTCGTGCGGCTCCGACGGGAGCTCGTCCACCAGCTCGGAGTCGTACACCAGCCCGACCGTCAGGATCGCGGGCCCCACCCGGGCGAGCGCCCGGTCGTACGAGCCGCCGCCGCGGCCCAGCCGCATGCCCGTCCGGTCGACCGCGACCGCCGGGGTCAGGACCACGTCCGCGCTGGCCACGGCCCCCGGGCCGCGCGGCGGCTCCGTCGGCTCCAGGCATCCGCGCGGGCCCGGCGCCAGCGAGTCGGGACCCTCGAACGACGCCCAGTCGAGATCGCCGTCCGGCAGCAGGCGGGGGAGGAGCACGTACGCGCCGCGCTTCCACAGCGCGAACAGCAGGCTCCGGGTGTCCGGTTCGGTGCCGACGGAGACGTAGGCGGCGATCGTCCCCGCCATCTCGATCTCGGGCACGGACAGCAGCGCGTCGCGCAGCGACCTGCCCGCCGCGGCGCGCTCCTCGGGACTCATGGTCCCACGCCTTTCCAGCAGTCCGGTGCGGACGCCGGTCTTCGAAACGATGTCGTGCACGCTGTTGTCCTCGTGGATGGCTAGGGTCTTTTCATGGTCGACATTGCACCCGTGCTCAAGGCCGTCGTACCGGCGGCCGGCCTCGGTACCCGATTCTTGCCCGCCACGAAGGCGACGCCCAAGGAAATGCTGCCCGTCGTCGACAAACCGGCGATCCAGTACGTCGTCGAAGAGGCCGTGGACGCCGGCCTCAGCGACGTGCTCATGATCACCGGGCGCAGCAAGCGGTCCATCGAGGACCACTTCGACCGCGCCTACGAGCTGGAGGAGGCGCTCAACGCCAAGGGCGACAGCGAGCGCCTCGCGGCCATCCGCGAGTCCGCCGACCTGGCGATCATGCACTACGTCCGGCAGGGCGAGCCGCGCGGGCTCGGCCACGCGGTGCACTGCGCCCGCCAGCACGTCGGCGACGAGCCGTTCGCGGTGCTGCTCGGCGACGACATGATCGACGCGCGCGACAAGCTCCTGCAGCGGATGATCGAGGTGCGCGGCCAGTACGGCGGCAGCGTCGTGGCGCTGATGGAGGTCGAGCCCGACCAGGTGTCCGCCTACGGCTGCGCGGCCATCGAGGCGACCGGCGAGGACGACGTCGTGCGCATCTCCGACCTGGTCGAGAAGCCCGCGCCCGAGGAGGCGCCGAGCAACTGGATCATCATCGGCCGGTACGTCTGCGACCCCGCGGTGTTCGACGTGCTGGAGAAGACCCCGCCCGGCCGCGGCGGCGAGATCCAGCTGACCGACGCGCTGCGCACCCTCGCCGACATGCCCGCCGACAACGGCGGCGGCGTGTACGGCGTGAAGTTCCGCGGCCGCCGCTACGACACCGGCAACAAGCTGGAGTACCTGCGGACGGTCGTGCAGTTCGCCGCCGAGCGCCCCGATCTCGCGCCCGAGTTCATCCCGTGGCTGCGCGAGTTCGTCCAGACCCATGACGCCGCGGACGGCGTGGGCGGCTCCGGCGACGCGTGACGACCCGTCACACTGGGGCCGTGGGCATGAGAACGGTCGATGAGCACCTGACGGAGATCCTCGGCAGCGTCGCGGCGCTGCCGCCGCTCGACCTCGCGCTGCTGGAGGCGCAGGGGACGGTGCTCGCCGAGCCCGTCACCGCGCCGGTCCCGCTGCCCCCGTTCGACAACTCCGCGATGGACGGCTACGCCGTCGTCGCGGCGGACATCGCGGGGGCCACCGAGGCGGAACCGGTCGCGCTCCCCGTGGTCGGGGACATCGTCGCCGGGGACCCGGGCGTCTCCGCGATCCGGACGGGCCTGACCGCGCGCATCATGACGGGCGCCCCGCTGCCCGCCGGCGCCGACGCGGTCATCCCGGTCGAGTGGACGGACGGCGGCGCCGCGACCGTCCGCATCAGCCGTCCCGCACCGGCCGGGAACTACATCCGGCGGTCCGGCGAGGACGTCCTCGCGGGGCAGACCGTCGTGGAGGCCGGGACGCGGCTGGGCGCGACGCAGATCGGCATGGCCGCCGCCGTAGGGCGCTCGCATGTCGTCGTAAGGCCGAAACCGCGCGTCGTCGTCGTCTCCACAGGGGACGAGCTACAGGAGCCCGGTACGCAGCTCGCGCCGGGGCAGATCTGGGAGTCCAACAGCTACATGCTCACCGCCGCCGTGGTGGAGGCGGGCGGGATGGGCTTCCGGCAGGCGACCGTCCACGACGAGCCCGCCAAGGTCATGGAGATGCTGGAGGACCAGCTCGTCCGGGCCGATGCCATCATCACCTCGGGCGGTGTGTCCATGGGCACAAGGGACGTGGTGAAGGAGGTGCTGTCCGGTACCGGCACCGTGCGGTTCCACAAGGTGCGTATGCGCCCGGGTAAGCCGCAGGGGTTCGGGCTACTGGAAGGCACGCCCGTCTTCACGCTCCCAGGGAACCCCGTAAGCGCATACGTCTCGTTCCAGGTTTTCGTGCGTCCCGCCTTGCGCGCCATGCAGGGGCTCCCGCCCGAACCGATGCCCACCGTCAGCGCCGTCCTGGCCGAGGACGTCAGGTCGCCTGCCGGGCTGCGGCATTTCCTGCGCGGACGGCTGTCGTCCAACCGCGGTCACTACACCGTCTCCCCGGCGGAGACGCAGGGGTCCCACCAGCTCGGCTCGCTCGCCATGGCGAACGCGCTGATCGCCCTGCCGGAGGACACCGAGGCGCTGCCCGCCGGCTCGCACGTAGACGTCATGAGGTTGCCATGAGTGCCATGGGCACCGAGTTCTCGCATCTGGACGACAAGGGCGCGGCCCGCATGGTGGACGTGTCCGCCAAGGACGTGTCGGCCAGGACCGCCACCGCGACCGGGTTCGTCCGGCTTTCCGCCGAATGCGTCGGGTTGCTGCGCGCCGGCGACATGCCGAAGGGCGACGCGCTGTCGGTCGCCCGGATCGCCGGGATCATGGGGGCCAAGCGCGTCCCCGACCTGGTGCCGCTCTGCCACCCGATCGCGCTGCACGGTGTCACCGTCGAGCTGGAGATCCGCGACGACGGCGTGGCGATCACGGCCGTGACCCGCACCGCCGACCGCACCGGCGTGGAGATGGAGGCGCTCACGTCCGTCTCCGTCGCCGCGCTCGCGCTGGTCGACATGGTCAAGGCGGTCGACCCGGCCGCCGTGATCACCGACGTGCGGGTCGAGGAGAAGACCGGCGGCAAGACCGGCGTGTGGCGGCGATGATCCGGGCGATGGCGGTCACCGTGTCCAACCGCGCGGCGGCCGGCGTCTACGCCGACAAGTCGGGCCCGGTGCTGGTCGAGCTGCTGGAGGACCTCGGCTGCCAGGTCGACGGACCGGTCGTGGTGCCGGACGGCGAGCCGGTCGCCGAGGTGCTGCGGGACGCGGTCGCGCAGGGCTACGACGTCGTCGTGACGTCCGGCGGCACCGGCCTCACCCCGACCGACCGGACGCCCGAGATGACCCGGCTCGTGATCGAGCGCGAGGTCCCGGGGATCGCCGAGGCGATCCGGCTGGAGGGCCGCGACAAGGTGCCCGCCGCGATCCTGTCGCGCGGCCTCGCCGGCCTCGCGGGCCGCACGCTGATCGTCAACCTGCCCGGCTCGACGGGCGGCGTGCGCGACGGCATGGCCGTCCTCGGCCGCGTCCTGGCGCACGCCGTCGACCAGATCGGCGGCGGCGACCACCCGCGCCCGCCGGCGGGCTAGCCCGCGTCGGGCCTGGACGAACCAGGTCAGGATCGGCCGCCCCCTGGGTCAGGCCTGGACGACCCGGACGCCGGCCTCGGTGAAGGCCGCGACGTCCGCGGCGGGGACGGTGCCGTCGGTGACCAGGACGTCGATCCGGCTCGTGTCGCAGATCCGGGCGAACGCGCGGCGCCCCACCTTCGAGCCGTCCGCGACCACCACCACCTGGTCGGCGCGCTCGGCCATCAGCCGGTTGACGTCCGCCTCGCCCTCGTTGTGGCAGGTCGCGCCGTGCTCGACCGCCACCCCGTTGACGCCGAGGACCGCCACGTCCAGCGTCACGTGGTCGAAGATCCCGCTGGCCAGCGGGCCGGTCAGCTCGTAGGACTGCGGGCGCGGCACGCCGCCGGTCAGCACGATCTTCACGTGCGGCCGGACGGCGAGCTCGGTGCCGATGTTCAGCGCGTTCGTCACGATGGTGATCGCGGGGGAGCCGCCCTCGGCGTGCAGGTCGGCGCGCGTCGCGAGCACCCGCGCCACCTCGGACGTCGTGGTGCCGCCGTTCAGCCCGATGATCGACCCGGGCCGGGCGAGCTCGGCGGTCGCGGCGGCGATGCGCTGCTTCTCCGTCGCGTTCCGCGCGGTCTTGTAGCGCAGCGGCAGGTCGTAGCTGACGCTCTCGGCGACGGCGCCGCCGCGCGTGCGGGTGAGCATCTGCTGCTGCGCGAGCTGGTCGAAGTCGCGGCGGATCGTCGCGGCCGACACCGCCATCCGGGCCGCCGCCTCCTCGACGCTCAGCCGGCCGGCGCCCGCGAGCATCTCGAGCAGCGCGTTCCAGCGTTCGTGGCGTGTCACCCCGGCCCCTTTCCGGTACGCGGACGGCCCCGCGGGACGGCTCTGGCCTGGATTGTAGCGATGCACCACTATGGTCTTTTCTGCTCGGATTTGGTATTGAACAAGCAAGAACACGCAGGCGGCTGCAGAGGGAGAGGTCCATGGCGGAGCGCGGCGGCGGGCACACCGAGGCCGAGATCGCGTCGCAGCCCGGCCGCTGGCGGCGGGCCGCCGCGACGGCCGCGGACCTCGCGCCCGTGCTGCCCCGGCGCGGCGAGCGGACCGCGGTGATCGGATGCGGGACGTCCTGGTTCGTCGCCCAGGCGTACGCGGCGCTCCGCGAGGCCGCCGGGCACGGCGAGACCGACGCGTTCGCCGCGTCCGAGTTCCCGGCCGGCCGCCGCTACGACCGGCTCCTCGCGCTGACCAGGTCCGGCACGACCACCGAGGTCCTGGACGTGTTGGCGCGCGTGCGCGGCACGACCCCGACCGTCGCGATCACGGCCGACGCCGCGACGCCGGTGATGAACGCCGCGGACGAGATCGTCGTCCTCGACTACGCCGACGAGCGCTCGGTGGTGCAGACCCGCTACGCCACGACCCAGCTCGTCCTGCTCCGCGCCCACCTCGGCGAGGACGTCGCCGGGGTGATCGCCGACGCCGAGCGGGCCGCCGCCGAGCCGCTGCCCGCCGCGGCCGTCGCCGCGGACCAGTTCACCTTCCTCGGCCGCGGCTGGACGATCGGCCTCGCGCACGAGGCCGCCCTGAAGATGCGCGAGGCCGCGGGCGCGTGGACCGAGTCGTATCCCGCCATGGAGTACCGGCACGGCCCGATCGCGGTCACCGGGCCCGGCCGCGTCGCCTGGATGTTCGGCGAGCCGCCGGCGGGCCTCGCCGGCCAGGTCGCGGACGCCGGCGGCACGATGATCACCACCTCGCTGGACCCGCTCGCGGACCTGATCAGGGCGCAGCGGCTCGCCGTCGAGATCGCCCGCGCGCGCGGGGACGATCCCGACCGTCCACGGAACCTCACCCGCTCGGTCATCCTGGACGCACGATGACGACTCTCACGAACGCCCGGATCGTCCTGCCCGGCGGCGTCACGACCGGGACGCTGCACATCGCCGGCGGCCGCCTCGCCGTCTCGTCCGCCGGGCCCGGCGAGACCGTCGACCTCGGCGGGCGGCACGTCGTCCCCGGCTTCGTGGACATGCACGTCCACGGCGGCGCGGGCGCGTCGTACCAGACCGGACGTCCCGAAGAGGCTGAAAAGGCCGCCCGTTTCCACCTGGCCCACGGGACGACCACGACGGTCGCCAGCCTCGTCACCGGCACGCCCGATGAGCTCGCCAATGCGGTCGCGAACCTCGCCGACCTCGCCGCCGACGGCCTCATCGCCGGCGTCCACCTCGAAGGCCCCTACCTCGCCCGGGACCGCTGCGGCGCCCACGACCCCGGCCTCCTGCGCCACCCCGACCGCGCCGAGTTCGCCCGCCTCGCCCGGCTCGGCGGCGGCCACCTCCGCATGATCACCCTGGCGCCCGAGCTGCCCGGCGCGCTCGACCTCGTCCGTGACGCCGCGTCCGCCGGCGTGATCGCCGCGGTCGGGCACACCGACGCGCCCGGCGCGACCGCCCGGGCCGCGTTCGACGCGGGCGCGACCGTCGCGACCCACCTGTTCAACGCCATGCGCCCGCTGCACCACCGCGAGGGCGGCCCGGTCGCCGCCGCCCTCAACGACCCCCGCGTCACCGCCGAACTGATCAACGACGGCGTGCACGTGGAGGCCGCGGTCGCCCGGCTGGCCCTCGCGGCCGCCCCCGGCCGCGTCGCCCTGATCACCGACGCGATGGCCGCCGCCGGCATGGGCGACGGCGACTACCGGCTCGGCGTCATGGACGTCCAGGTCCGCGACGGCCGCGCCACCCTCGCGGGCGGGACGTCCATCGCCGGAAGCACGATCACGATGGCGGACGCGTTCCGCCGCACCGTCGCCGTCCTCGGCCTGCCGATAGAAGAGGCGGCTGTGGCGGCGTCCCTCGTCCCGGCGCGCGCGCTGGGCCTCGACTCGCGTGTCGGCTCGCTCGAACCTGGCAAGGACGCCGACCTTGTGGTCCTGAACGACGACATGTCCGTCCACCGCGTCATGAAGGCCGGCCACTGGGTGTGACCCGCGCGCCCCCAGGCGATTTCCCGGCCACAATGGATGGCGTTCGCAGGTCCTACCAGGGAATCATGGAACCGTGGAACGATTGCGGGGATGGCCGGTCACCCTCACCGAGGGTCCCGTCGGGCTGCGACCGCTGCGGCACCGCGACGCCGCCACCTGGCGCGAGCTGCGGGTCCGCAACGCCGACTGGCTGCGCCCCTGGGAGCCCACCAACCCCGAGACGCCGCTGTTCCGCAGCGGCCTCGGCCCCTACGTCAGCATGGTGCACACCATGCGCCGCGAGGCCCGCCAAGGCCTCGCCCTGCCCTGGGTCGTCACCCACGAGGACAACTTCGTCGGCCAGCTCACCATCGGCGCGATCGTCTGGGGCTCGGCCCGCTCCGCCCAGATCGGCTACTGGGTCGACAAGCAGGTCGCCGGACGCGGCGTCATTCCCACCGCGGTCGCCCTCGCCGTCGACCACTGTTTCTTCACCGTCGGCCTGCACCGCCTCGAAGCGAATATCCGCCCCGAGAACGCCGCCAGCCGCCGCGTCGTCGAAAAGCTCGGATTCCGGGAAGAAGGAATTCGCCGCCGCCATCTGCACATCGACGGCGCCTGGCGCGACCACATCTGCTACGCCCTGACCGTCGAGGACGTCCCCGGTGGCCTGCGCGCCCGCTGGCTGGCCGAACGCAAACAGGCATTTCCCCGGCGCACTTGAGTCCGGAGTGACTTTCGCCGCGTAAGAATCCTGCGATCGAGAAGACTCGGCAAACGGAGAGTAACGGCGGCATCGATCTCGCGACACACCGCCCCTTATGCTCGTCAACCTCTGACACCGGCTCGTACCGTGCGGGGCGTGACCCTGCTCCCATTGCACGCCCGCGCGCCGAAAGTCGGCCCGCCGATTCCGCGTGCCCTGGGACGGCCCGGGGCGGTGACCGCGTGAGCAGCGCCGTCCTCTACCTCGCCATCGTCGCGGTCTGGGCCATCGTCCTGGTACCCATGTGGCTGCGCCGCGACACCGAGAACGCCGGCATCACCCGGCTCCTCCACAAGCGCGCCGACGAACTCGACGGCGACGAGGAGACCACCGAGGCGCCCCAGGACGCCGAGGAGGAGCCGCAGGAGGCCGACGAGCCGCAGGAGGCCCCGCGGCCCCGCCGTCCGGTGACCCGCGGCGCCGTCATCGCCCGGCGCCGCCGCCGCACGTCCGGCCTCGCGGCCCTGCTCGTCACCGCCGTGGCCCTCGTCGCGTCCGGTGTGCTGCCCTGGTGGTCGGTGCTGCCGCCGACGCTGCTGCTGGCCGGCCACCTCACGCTGCTGCGCGTCGCCGTCGGCATGGACGCCGCCCGCCGCCGCGCCGCCGCCGAGGCCCGCGCCGCCGCCCGCGCCCGCGCGATCGAGGCCCGCCGCGCCGAGCAGGAGGCCGAACCCGCCGAGGTCATCGAGCTGGTCACGCCGGAGGAGGTCTTCGACCAGTACGCCGACGACCGCCGCGCCGTCGGCGAATGACCCGGCCGTGCGCGAGCACCCCTCGAAGTGCGCTAACCTTACAGAGTCCTCGGGGCTGTAGCGCAGTCCGGTAGCGCACCTCGTTCGCATCGAGGGGGTCAGGGGTTCAAATCCCCTCAGCTCCACCGAGAACACCCAGGTCAGAGGTCGGTTCAGGAGAGATCCTAAACCGACCTCTGATCATTTGCCACCACGTTGCCACCAAGACCAAGCGACACCAGATGGCACGCTCCGGCCACCCGAACCTCACCCCCACGCCACACCGCCTCACAGCCCCTGAGGCAGTCCTCGGCTGCTGCGCAGGATCAATACCTGACGATGCACCTGCGAGGCATTGAAGGCTCAAGCCCGCGCCGCTGGCTCTGTCACGGAACCCTTGGCTGCTGATTGCGGTACGGCACGGACATGAGCGTTTCTCGCGGGGCCATCCCGCAGATGGTCACTGCTTCCGGGGGTGCTCGGCGTCGGTGAAGTCGCCGTGGAATCAAGCACCCTTCCGGCGATCTTGCGACTCTCGTTGATCGCTGGCAACCCTCGCGACGACGGCAACCATCGGCGCCGGGAGGTGTACTTGATCATGATCTTGGTGACAGTCGGATGATGGGTGGCTTGCCGCCGAGCGCGGAGTGTGGACGGGTGGTGTTGTGGTGCTCGTGCCAGGGGTCGAGGGCTTGAGTGCGCTGGTCGTTGCTGGTGTAGGGGGCGCCGGTAGGCCCATTCGGTGGTCAGGGCGCGGTTGAGGCGTTCGGCCTTTCCGTTGGTCCACGGACAGCGCGGCCGGGTGAACTTCTGGCGGGCGCCCAGGTCGGTGCATGCCTGTTGGAAAGCATGGCTGACCCGGTGGTTGCGGGCGTTGTCGGTCAGCACCCGCTGGATGCGGGTGATGCCGTGCGCGGCGAAGAACGCCGCCACCCTGGCCAGGAACGTTGCGCAGGTGGCGCGCTTCTCATCGGGCAGGTCTTCGGCGTAGGCGAGGCGGGTGTGGTCGTCGATGGCGGTGTGGACGCGGCCGCGGACGGCTTCGCTGCGTCCGTGCACCCGCCAGCCGCCGCCGTCGGGGACCCGGTCGAGATGCTTGACGTCCAGATGGATCAGCGCACCGGCTCATCGTGCTCGTACCGGCGGTCGCTGTGGCGGGCCGCGCGGATCTGGTTCCCGGTGATCGGGTCGAAGGCGGCCAGGACCGGGACACCGTGGCGGCGCAGGATGCGGGTGACGATGCGGGCCGGTACCCCGGTCACCGCGGCGATGTGGTCGGGACCGGCGCGCAGCCCGCGGCGTGCAGCGAGCACCCGCTGCTCGGTCTGGGCCGGGGTCTTTGGCGGGCTGGAGCGGGGGGCGCTGCGGCGTTCGGTCAGCCCGTCCCAGCCCTGACGACGGAAGCGGCCCACCCACCTTTACTGGACTACGCGAAACGGGCCCGATTGGGCCCCTGCGGCATCATCGCTTGGTCGAGGCAAGTCGCGTATCGGCTTGCCACAGGAGCGACACCGCATGCACAATCCGCCGTGGTCCCGGCGCCGAGCCAGCAGGCGAGCTGACGCGGGGCCGCCTTGCAATGATCCCGTCCGTGCCCTAGTCGTTTTGACCGCGCCCGGCGGGCAGTGCTGAAGTCGGCAGGTGGACAGTGTCCCGCCAACCGGCAGTTGTGGAACCAGATCAACCTGTCCTACCAGCATGAGCACGAGCTGCAGATCGGCGCCGCGCCCCGGTTGGGGGGCATGTCCGCTATTCCCGACGCGTACCGGCCTGCTCTGGGTGACGTTGCTGGCACTGGCAAGCGCGTCCTTGAACTCGGCTGCGGCACCGGCCAGTGGTCCAGGCCCTGGCCATCGAGGGCGCCACCGTGGTCGGACTCTAACCTCGCGCTTTCATGGCGGATTGATTCCGGCTGGTCGTTGACATGAGAAAAGTGCTCCTGAACTGGGAGGATAGGGCTTGCTGAAGGTCCTGTCCGCGCCGAGTTCTGGAGCACTTTCCAAGTGAAGACTACCGGCCGCAAGGCCAAGATCGTGGTGTCCGGGGACGGCGCGGGGATCGCCTCCCAGGCGGGCGGCCTGCTGCTGATCGAGGCGCTGCGGGTGACGGGCCTGGACCAGGGCCTGTCACGGGCGCTGGCGCGGTGGCGGACGTCGCGGGCGGTGCACGATCCCGGGAAGATCATGACGGACCTGGCGGTGACACTGGCGCTGGGCGGAGACTGCCTGGCCGACATAGCGGTGCTGCGGTCCTCACCGGAGTTATACGGGCCGGTGGCCTCCGATCCGACAGTGTCGCGGCTGGTCAAGACCCTGGCACAGGCCGGGCCGGCGGCGTTGCGGGCGATCCGCACCGCGCGGGCCCAGGCACGCGAGCGGGCCTGGGCTCTGGCCGGTGATCGTGCTCCGGGCGCCGACGGCGACCTGATCCCGGTGGACCTGGACGCGACCATCGTGATCGCGCATTCGGACAAGGACCAGGCCGCCCCGACCTGGAAGCGCACCTTCGGGTTCCACCCGATGACCGCGTTCATCGACCACGGCCCGGGCGGGACCGGTGAGGCCGCCGCGCTGGTGCTGCGGCCGGGCAATGCCGGGTCCAACACCGCCGCCGACCACATCACCGCGGGCCGCCTGGCCCTCAACCAGATTCCGTCCCGCCTGCACAAACAGGTCATCATCCGGACCGATTCGGGTGGCGGCACGCATGAGTTCCTGGACTGGGTCACCGCCCGCCGCGTCAAGTACTCGATCGGTTTCAACCTCACCGACGACATCTGCGCCGCGATCCTCGCCCTGCCCGAGCACGTGTGGCAGGCGGCCTACGACGCCGACCGGCAGCCCCGCCCCGGGGCGTGGGTGGCCGAGCTGACCGGCATGCTGGACCTGTCGTCGTGGCCCAAGGGCATGCGGGTCATCGTCCGACGCGAACGCCCGCACCCCGGCGCGCAACTACGGTTCACCGACATCGACGGGCACCGCTTCACGTGCTTTGTCACCGGAACCCGGCACGGGCAGCTCGCCGATCTGGAGCTGCGCCACCGCCGCCGCGCTCGCTGCGAGGACCGCATCCGCTGCGCCAAGGACACCGGCCTGCGCAACCTGCCCCTGCACGACGCCGCCGCCAACCAGATCTGGCTGGAGGTGGTCGCACTGGCCGCCGACCTGACCGCCTGGACCCAGATGCTCGCCCTGACCGGCCACCCGGCCCGCACCTGGGAACCCAAACGCCTGCGGCTGCGGGTCTTCTCCGCCGCCGGACGCCTGGTCCGCGGAGGACGACGGCTCAGACTCCGGCTGAGCAACCGCTGGCCCTGGACCGACCTGATCACCACCGCGATCACCCGGCTGCAGCTGCTGCCCGCACCCTGACCAGCAACAAGCCGTCCCATCAACACCAGGAAGGAGACCACCAGGGCCCGTGGAACCCCGCCCACCCGACGCGACAGTCGGGCCAAACAGCTAACCCGCCACCGAAAACGAAGGGTCGGTTGGGTCGCTCCGCGACCCAACCGACCTCACGAAAGATCGAGGCTAGAGCCGGATTTGTTTCTCTGATCGGTTGATTTCGGACGCCGGGTTCGGTGGAGAGGGGTCTCTTCGGGGAGGGGACGGGGCGCCGCGACAGTAGGATCCCGCCTGGACGGCAGGCCCGAGGGGGATCGGAGAGACATGCATTCCAGCTCTGACGGCGCGGCGCCCCGCGAGGAGGACCTCGACAGGTCCGCACCTGGAGACGAGGCCTCGGAGCGGCCGTCCGGCGGAGCGGAGCCGGGAGCGGACGGCGACTCGTCGGAGCCGGCGAAGAAGAAGAGGAAAGGGTCGTTCTGGAAGGAGCTGCCCGTCCTCATCGTCGTCGCCGTGGTGCTCGCGCTCGTAGTGAAGACGTTCCTGGTGCAGGCCTTCTACATTCCGTCGGGATCCATGCAGAACACGCTGGAGATCGGCGACCGGGTCCTCGTCAACAAGGTCGTTTACCATACGCGCGACGTCAAGCGCGGCGACATCGTGGTGTTCAACGGGATGGACTCCTGGGATCCCGAGGTGACGTACGAGGAGCCGACGAATCCGGTGTCGCGGTTCTTCCGGTGGGTGGGCAGCGCGTTCGGGGTGGCGCCGGGCGAGAAGGACTACATCAAGCGGGTCATCGGCGTGCCGGGCGACCATGTGAAGTGCTGCGACGCGCAGGGCCGCGTGTCCGTCAACGGAACGGCCCTGGACGAGCGGTCGTACCTGTACACCGATCCGGTCACCCATGAGCAGAACAAGCCGTCCGACCAGCCGTTCGATGTGACGGTGAAGCCGGGGACGCTGTGGGTCATGGGGGACCACCGGGAACTGTCCGCGGATTCGCGCGCGCATCAGAAGGATCCCGGCGGCGGCGCCATTCCGGAGGACCGGGTCATCGGCCGCGCCTTCGTCGTGGTGTGGCCGGTGAACCGGATGAAGATGCTGCACATCCCGGGCACTTTCGATCAGGCCATCGGCGGGCTCGCTCCCGCGGCTCCGTTCGCGCTCGGAATGGCGGCCGCGACGCCGGTCGTTCTGCTGCGGCGCCGTTTGCGGAAGGGCTGACGGGCGTCAGGATTCCAATGCGGTCGTGATGCGCTGCCAGGTGCCGTCGCGGGTCCACAGCCGGAAGCGGCCGTAGATCGTGCGCCAGTGGCCGTAGCGGGCGGGGACGCGGCGCCAGGGGACGCCGGTGCGCTCGCGGAAGCGGATGCCGTCGATGACGGCGCGGTGGTCGATCCAGTGCGGGCCGCGGCCGTCGGGCGGGAGGAGGCCGGCGATGCGAGCCCACTGGTCGTCGGACAGGTCGTGCTCGTCCGGTTGTTTCATGAAACAAGACGGCTGCGGGTCGGTGAGGCGGGCGCGGGTACGGCGGACCAGGTCGTCGAACAGGTCGTCGTCGTGGTAGCCCGCCATGCGGCCGGCGATGCGGGACCAGCGTTCGGACGCGCCCGGCACCGTGTCGCCGAGCGCCGCCCCCACGTCGTGGGTCACGTCGGACAGCGGGGCCTTGGCCTCCAGAAGCGCCACGCCCACGGTCGTGCGGGCGATCCAAACGAACGCGTCCGCGCGCGCGTCGTCGTCCAACGGGCCGCGTTCGAGTGCGGCCAGCAGCCGGTCGAGGGCCGCGGCCCAGGCGGGTGAGAGCCGCGCGTGCGTGCCGAACAGCGGCGCGATCCAGGGATGGGCGACGAGGCAGCGGCGCACGTCCCGCATCCACAGCTCGACCGCGTCGTCCCACGGCACGGCGGCCCCCGGGCCGGGGGCGGCCACGTCCTCCAGGACGAGGCCGGACACCCCGGCCAGCAGCGCGTCCCGGTCCTTGACGTGCCGGTAGATCGCCATCGGGGTGACCCCGAGCCGGGCGGCGGTGGCGGCCATGGTCAGCGCCTCCAGCCCGCCCTCGTCGAGCACGCCCAGCGCCGCCGACAGGACGTCCCGCACGGTCCGGCCGCGCCGGACGACGGCGGAGGAGTTCGTTGACGGTTCCGTGGCCACCCTGCTAAGTCTACGGCATACACAACCGGAGGGAGATCGGGATGGCTGTCATCGACCCGAGGAAGTCGTGGGCCGCGCTCGAGGAGCGGCTGGCCCGGGAGACCGACCCGATCCTGCGCAGGAACCTCGAGATCGTCATCACCCACACCAAGGCCGAGTCCCGCGGCGACCTCGACGGCCTGATGGACACCCTCACCGACGAGCCCGCGTACCGGATGGGCATGCCGGGCGCGCCCGGCATGCGGCCGCGCGGCCGCGCCGAGGTCCGCGCCTTCTACAGCGACTTCGTCGCGTCCGGCGCGACCCAGCTGGAGCACGACATCGACCGGCTCGCCGTCGACCGCGACTGCGTGGTCACCGACGGGCTGATGCGGATGGCCTACCCGGGGCGGACGCTGCTCGCCCTCGGCATCGAGGTCGACGACCCCGACGCGTTCTACCTGTACGAGACCCGGATGGCGATCGTGTGGCCGATCGACGAGCAGGGCCGCATCATCGGCGAGGAGAGCTACACCGACCGGGACGGCTTCGCCGGCATCGCCGGCCGCAAGCTCGCCGAGGGCGACATCCTCCCCCTCGGCGCCTGATCCGTCCGGGCGGGACCACCCGCGGCCGCCCGCGGTCAGGTGACGGCCCACAGGCGGGCGGCTCGCGGGACCGCGCGACGCGGCCGCCGCGTGAATTTGACCAGGGGTTTCAGCGCGGGCGGATCTTCGCGGGTAGGGAGAAGGAAGATCGATGATGCCGGGTCCGGGGGGAGGACGGGGTGGCCGGCAGTACCACCGCGACCAAGCCCGCCGCCCTGCTGGCGCTGGCTCTCCCCGCGCTGCTCATCGGCATCGGATCGAGCCTGCTCCTGCTCGGCGTCAGCACCGTCGCCGAGGCGCTGCAGAAGGCCGTCTGGGACCGGCTGCCGCACGCCCTCGGCATCGGCGGGGAGCCCGCCTGGTGGACGTTCCTGATCCTCACCCTGGCGGGCGTCGCGGTCGGGCTCACCGTCGCGAAGGTCCCGGGACGCGCCGGCCCCGACCCCGCCACCGAGGGCCTGGTCGCGCCGCCGATCCCCGCCGCCGTCGTCCCGAGCCTGCTGCTCGCCACCGTGCTGACGCTCGCCGGCGGCGTCAGCCTCGGCCCGGAGAACCCGATCACCGCCGTCAACATCGCGCTGGCGTTCGCGCTCGGCAGGCGGCTGCTGCCCGCCGTGCCGCGCGAGGCGTGGGTCGGCCTCGCGGCGGCCGGGACGATCGGCGCCCTGTTCGGGACGCCCGTCGCCGCCGCGCTCATCCTGTCGGAGACGGCGCTGGGCAAGCCCGGCACGCCGCTGTGGGACCGCCTGTTCGCGCCGCTCGTCGCGGCCGGCGCCGGTGCGCTCACCACCGTCGCGCTCGCCGCGCCGATGCTGACGGTGGACGTCCCCGGCTACCGCCGCTTCGAGTTCGCGGACCTCCTCAGCGGCTCGGTCATCGCCCTCGCCGCGTGCGCGCTCGGCCTGCTGCTGGTGTACGCGTTCCCGCACGTCCACGCCGCGTTCCACCGGCTGCCGGGCCCGGTGGTCGCGATCACGGCGGGCGGGGCGCTGCTCGGCGTGCTCGGCGCGATCGGCGGCCGGATCACCCTGTTCAAGGGCCTGGACGAGATGAAGACGCTCACCGAGCACGTGTCGTCGCACTCGACCGGCGGGCTGCTGCTGATCGTCGTGGTGAAGCTCGCCGCGCTGCTGGTCGCCGCGGCGTGCGGGTTCCGCGGCGGGCGGATCTTCCCGGCGGTGTTCACCGGCCTCGCGATCGGGCTGCTCGCCAACCGGCTGGTCGACGCCGTCCCGGTGTCCCTCGCGATCAGCTCCGGGGTGCTCGGCCTCCTCGTCGCCCTGACCCGGCAGGGCTGGCTGAGCCTGTTCATGGCGGTCGCCGTCGTCACCGACATCAAGCTGCTGCCGCTCCTGTGCGTCGTCATCCTGCCCCCGTGGCTGCTGGCCATGGGACGCCCGGAGATGCTCATCGAGGAGGGCTGACAGGACGCGGCACGTCACCCGGCGAGCGCGCGGAGGCTCTCGCGGAGGGACTGGGTGGTGGCGAGGACGGCGGTGGGCTCGTAGCCGCAGTGGGCCATGCAGTTGTCGCAGCGCGGGTCGCGGCCCCGCCCGTAGGCGTCCCAGTCGGTGGTCTCCAGCAGTTCCTTCCAGGTGGCGGCGTAGCCGTCGGCGAGCAGGTAGCAGGGCTTCTGCCAGCCGAGGAGCGAGTACGACGGCACGCCCCACGGAGTGCAGGCGAACTCGCGCTTGCCTTCGAGGAAGTCGAGGTAGAGCGGGGAGTGGTTGAGCCGCCAGCGCCGCCGCTTGCCGCCCGCGAACGCCGCCGCGAACAGGTCGCGGGTCTGCTGGACGCCGAGGAACCGCTCCTGGTCGGGAGCCTTCTCGTAGGCGTAGCCCGGCGCGATCTCCATCCGGTCGACGCCGAGCTCGTCGTTCAGGTAGTCGAGGGTCTCCCGGATCGTCTCGGGCGTGTCGGTGTTGTAGAAGGTCGAGTTCGTGTAGACGGCGAACCCGGCGGCCTTGGCGGCCCGGATCGCGTCCACGGCCTGGTCGAAGACGCCGTCCTTGCTGACGGACTCGTCGTGGCGCTCCTTCAGCCCGTCGATGTGCACCATCCACGCGAAGTCGCGGTGCGGGCGGAAGCGGTGCAGGTGCTTGCGCAGCAGCACCGCGTTGGTGCACAGGACGACGAACTTGCGGCGCCGCAGCAGCTCGACGACGATCCGGTCGATCTGCGGGTGCATCAGCGGCTCGCCGCCCGCGATCGACACCATCGGCGCGCCGCACTCCTCGACGGCGGCGACCGCCTGCTCCACCGGCATCCGCTGCTTGAGCAGCGACGCGGGCTGCTGGATCTTGCCGCAGCCGGCGCACTTGAGGTTGCAGGCGAACAGCGGTTCCAGCTCCATGATCATCGGGAACTTCGCGGTGCCGCGGAGCCTCTGCCGCACCAGATGGGTCCCGATCTTGACCGCCAGCCGCATGGGCAGTCCCATGTGCGCCTCCCCGTTCCGCGGGTGTCGTCCGTGCGCCGGACCGTCCCGGCATCCGGACGATGCTCCATACAGCGAGTATGAAACATGGTGGCTGTATGTCAATATAGATTCGCCGTATGACGCCGTCTCGACGCGCGGAGCATGCCGCTGACACCCGTGCCGCCCTGCTGGGCGCCGCCCGCGCGCTGTTCGCCGAGCGCGGGTACGCCGCCACCGGCACCGAGGACGTCGTCGCCGCGGCCCGCGTCACCCGCGGCGCGCTCTACCACCACTTCCGCGACAAGGCCGCGCTGTTCGGGGCCGTGGTCGAGCAGGTCGGCGCGGAGCTGGCCGAGCGGCTGATCCGCCAGCAGCTCGACCGGCCGGCGGCCGGCGGGCCGCTGGCGCAGATCCGCGACGGCCTCGCCGCGTTCCTCGACACCTGCGTCGACAGCGACTTCCAGCGGCTCGTGCTCGTCGAGGGACCCATCGTGCTCGGCGCCGACGCCTGGAACGACCTCGCCGAGCGGCACGGGCTGCGGCTGCTCACCGAATGGCTCGGGCGGGCGATGGACGCCGGCGAGCTGGACCGGCAGCCGCCGGAGGTGCTGGCCCGGCTGATCGTCGCGATGATCATCGAGGCGAGCCTCGTCATCGCCCGCGCCGACGACCAGGCCGCCGCGCGCGTCGAGGTCGGCGCCGTCCTGGACCGCACCCTCCGCGGCCTCCAACCGGCCTGACCACCGCGGGCCCCCGGCCGGCCTGGCGGCCAGGGCGCCGCCTGCGGTTACAGTGTGGGCGGGCCGTGACTGGCGCCTAGGGTGGAGCACCACCGGGGAGCGGCCCGACACGGCCGCCGTGCGCCTGGGCGATCCATGACGACGCCCGGGAGCGGTCGCCGATGCGGACACTTCTGATCGACAACTACGACTCGTTCACCTTCAACCTGTACCAGCTGCTCGGCGAGGTGAACGGGCGGCCGCCGACGGTCGTCCGCAACGACGCCGACTGGGCGGGGCTGTCGGCCGCCGACTTCGACAACGTGGTGATCTCCCCCGGGCCGGGACGTCCCGACCGCGACCGCGACTTCGGCATCGGCGCCCGGGTGATCGACGAGTGGTCGCTGCCGCTGCTCGGCGTCTGCCTGGGGCATCAGGGGATCTGCCACCGGCTCGGCGGGAAGGTCGAGCACGCGCCGGAACCCGTGCACGGACGGGTGTCCGAGGTCGTCCACACCGGTGAGGGCCTCTTCGCGGGGCTGCCGTCGCCGATGCCCGTCGTCCGGTACCACTCGCTGGCCGTCACCGCGCTGCCCGACGAGTTGGAGGCCGTCGCCTGGTCGGACGACGGCGTGCTGATGGGAGTGCGGCACCGGTCGGCACCGATCTGGGGCATCCAGTTCCACCCCGAGTCCATCTGCACCGGCCACGGCCGCGAGCTGCTGGCCAACTTCCGCGACCTGACGCGCGCCCACCACGACACCGGGCCGTACCGGCTGCACGTCCACCGGTTCGCGGCGGCGCCCGACCCCGAGGCGGCCTACCGGACGGTGTTCGCGGGACGGCCGGGCGCGTTCTGGCTGGACAGCGGCACGCACGCCGAGGGGACGTCCCGGTTCACGATGATGGGCGACGGCGCCGGACCGCTCGGCGAGCTGGTGACGTACCGGGTCGAGGAGCGGCGCGTCCGGGTGGACAAGCACGGGACGGTGTCGGAGCAGGAGACCGGCTCGTTCTTCGACTACCTCGAACGGGAGGTGACGCGGCGGGCGCTTCCCGCCGCCGGCGACGATCTGCCGTTCGGGTTCCGCCTCGGATACGTCGGCTACCTCGGGTACGAGCTGAAGGCCGAGACGGGCGGTACCGCCGCGCACGCCTCGCCCACCCCGGACGCCGCGATGGTGTTCGCCGACCGGGCCCTCGTCATCGACCACGCGGAAGGCGAGTCCTACCTGCTACGCCTCAGCCGCCGGGCCGACGACCCCGAGGTGGACGCGTGGTTCGCCGCCACCGCCGGACGCGTCCGCGGCCTGCCGTCCGGGCCGGCGGCCCCCATCAGGCCGCTGACCGGCGACGGCGCGGCGGAACCGCCCGTGGAACTGCACCACGGCCGGGACGCCTACCTCGCCCTGATCGGCGAGTGCCTCGACGAGATCCGCGACGGCGAGTCGTACGAGATCTGCCTGTCCAACACGGCGACCGCCCGCGCCGCGATCGACCCCGCCGCCACGTTCGCGCACCTCCGGCGGGTGAGCCCCGTCCCGTACGGCGCGCTGCTGGACTTCCCCGGCGTCGCGGTGCTCAGCGCCTCGCCGGAGCAGTTCCTGGCGGTGGGCGCCGGCGGGCTGGTGCGGTCGAAGCCGATCAAGGGCACCCGGCCGCGCGGCGCCACCCCGGAGCAGGACGCGGACCTGCGCCGCGAGCTGGCGGGCAGCGAGAAGGACCGCGCCGAGAACCTCATGATCGTCGACCTCGTCCGCAACGACCTGAACACGGTGTGCGCCGTCGGTTCCGTCCGCGTGCCGCGGCTGTTCGACGTCGAGTCGTTCGCGCCCGTCCACCACCTGGTGTCCACGGTCGAGGGCAGGCTCCGCGACGGGGTGACGGCGGTCGGGTGCGCGCGCGCGGCGTTCCCGCCGGGGTCGATGACGGGGGCGCCGAAGGTCCGCACGATGGAGATCATCGACCGGCTGGAAGGACGGGCCCGCGGCGTCTACTCCGGCGCGCTCGGCTGGTTCTCCCTCAGCGGCGCGTGCGAGCTCAGCGTCGTCAACCGGACGATCGTCGCGGTGCCCGGCGGCGGCGCGTCCTTCAACGTGGGCGGCGCGATCGTCGCGCTGTCCGACCCGGAGGAGGAGTTCGCCGAGATCCTGGTGAAGGCCCGCGCGATGGTCGCCGCGATCGCCGCGTCGGGCGCGGAGCCGTCGAGCGCGGAGCCGTCACCGGCCGGTGGTGCCGCGGGGGCGCGGCCGGGCGCGGATGTGGACGCGCTCCCCCTGGCGGCCGAACAGGTTGAGCACCTCCACGGGTGAGTCGCCGGCGGGGCCGAACCAGTGCGGCAGGCGGGTGTCGAACTCGGCGGCCTCGCCCGGGCCCATGACGAGGTCGTGGTCGGCGAGGACGAGCCGCAGCCGCCCGGACAGCACGTACAGCCACTCGTAGCCCTCGTGCGTGCACGGGTCGGGGGTGTTCTGGTCCGCCGGGATGATCGACTTCCACGCCTGGATCGGGCCGGGGTGCGGCGTCAGCGGGATCACCGTGCGGCCGTTGCGGACGACCGGCTTGGCGCGCACGCGCGGGTCGCCGACCTGCGGCGCTCCGACCAGCTCGTCCAGCGGCACCTGGTGGGCCTGCGCGATGGGCAGCAGCAGTTCGAGGCTCGGGCGCCGCTGGCCCGTCTCCAGCCTGGACAGCGTGCTCTTGGAGATGCCGGTGGCCTCGGACAGCGCCGCGAGGCTCACGCCGCGCCGGGTCCGGACGCGCTTGAGACGGGGGCCGACCTGCGCCAGCGTGTCGGCGATCGCGCCGGCCGGGGCCGCCGGGGAGTGCTCGGTCATCTCCCCATTCCACCCCCCGCGTCCCGGAAACAGCAACGGAAGTTGTCGGACTGTCGCCCCGGACCGGAGCATCGGCGGCGGAGGTGATCGCCGTGAACGAGGCGACGAACGACCAGGCCGGCGGCGTGCGGAGCGCCGCCGGCGACGGGGCCTACGACGTGGTGGTGATCGGCGGCGGAGCGGCCGGGCTGAACGCGGCCCTGCTGCTCGGGCGCGCCCGCCGCAGGGTGGCGGTGATCGACGCCGGCGAGCCGCGCAACGCGCCCGCGGCGCACATGCACGGCTTCCTGTCCCGCGACGGGCTGCCCCCGGCGACGCTGCTGGACCTCGGCCGCGCCGAGATCGCCCGGTACGGCGTCGGGCTGATCCGCGGACGGGTCGAGCACATCGAGCCCGGCTTCCACGTGCGCCTGGACGGCGGGCCGGTGCTCACCGCCCGCCGCATCCTCGTCGCGACCGGGCTCCGCGACGAACTGCCCGGCATCCCCGGCGTGCGCGAACGGTGGGGCAAGGACGTGCTGCACTGCCCCTACTGCCACGCGTTCGAGGTCCGCGACCGGCCCCTCGCCGTCCTCGGCACCAGCCCGGGCGCGGTGCACCAGGCGCTGCTCCTGCGCGGGTGGAGCGACGACGTCGCCTTCTTCGCCCACACCCTCGACCTGACGGCCGAGGACCGCGAACGGCTGGAGGCGCGCGGGCTGCGCATCGTCGAAGGACGGATCGAGCACCTGGCCGTCGACGGGGACCGGCTGCGGGGCGTCGCGCTCGCGGACGGCCGGGTCGTCCCCCGCGACGCCGCGTTCCTCTTCCCCCGCATGGTCCCGAACGACGGGCTGCTGACCGGGCTCGGCTGCGCGAAGGACGGCAACGGATGGGTCATCACCGACCGCACCGGACGCACCAGCGTGGCGGGCGTGTGGGCGGCGGGGAACGTCGCCGATCCGCGCGCGCAGGTCGTCACCGCCGCCGGTATGGGCTCCGCCGCCGCGTTCGCCATGAACAACGACCTGCTGGAAGAGGACGTCGCCGGGGCCGTCGCGCGGCGCCGTGCCGCCCTCGTGGGCGGTGGGAGCCGATGAGCGCGGCGCCGTCCCGGGGGAGGCTGCCGCTCGCGGTGTACCTGCTCGCGTTCAGCCTGTTCGCGATGGGCAGCGCCGAGTTCCTGCTCGCCGGGGTCCTGCCGGACATCGCGGGCGACCTCGGCGTCGGCCTGCCGTCCGCCGGGGCGCTGATCTCGGCGTTCGCGATCGGCGTCGTGATCGGCGGGCCGCCGTTCGCGATCCTGACGCTGCGCTGGCCGCGCCGCACCACGCTCGTCGCCACCCAGGCGGTGTTCGCGGTCGCGGTCGCGGCGGGGCTGCTGACCGGCAGTTACACGGTGCTGCTGGCCTGCCGCTTCGTCTGCGGCCTCGCCTACGCGGGGTACTGGGCGGTCGCCGCGGTCACCGCCGTCGGCCTCGTCGCCCCCGACCGCACCGCGCGGGCCTCCGGGGTCGTCGTCTCCGGGCTCAGCCTCGCGATGATCGCGGGCGGCCCGGCGGGCGCGCTGCTCAGCCACTTCACCGGATGGCGGGGCGGGTTCTGGGGCGTCGCCGCGCTGACCGCCCTCGGCGCCGTCCTGAGCCTGACCGCGGTGCCCGCGACGAGCGCCGGCGAGGAGCCCAGCGTGCGGCGCGAGCTCGGCGCCATGCGGCGGCCGCAGCTGTGGGTCGTGTACGCCGCCACGCTGCTCAGCACCGCCGCCTACATGATCACCTTCAACTACCTCGCGCCGCTGCTGACCGGCGTCACCGGCGTCCCCGCGGTGTGGGTCCCCGGGATCCTCGCGCTGTTCGGCGCCGGCGCGTTCGCCGGGCTGTCGGCCGGCGGCCGGATCGCCGACCGGCGGCCCACGCACGCGCTTCTCGCCGGGGCCGCGGGGATCCTCGCGTGCTCGGTCCTGCTCGCGCTCCTCGCCCGGCACGCGTGGGCCGTCGTCCCGCTCGTCCTGCTCCTCGGCGTCGCGGGGTTCGTGCTGAACCCGGCGATCTACGGGCGGGTGTTCGCCATCGCCGGACGCGCGCCGACGCTCGCGGGCGCCACCACCGTCTCGGCGTTCCAGCTCGGCATCAGCCTCGTCCCGGCGCTCGCCGGCGTCGCGCTGGACGCCGGCGCGGGCGTCACCGCCGTCACCTGGATCGGCGCGGCCCTCGCCGCCGCCGTCGTGCCCGCCGCGCTCCTCGACCGGGCCCTCTCGCGCCGGGCCGCCCGGCCGGCGCCCGCCCCCGTCTCGGCGGTGTGACGCACGTTACCTGCGACGCTGTTATGCGCGCGGCCTCCGCGGTGTCTTGTGGGCAGACCCATCCAGACGGAGGAGGCGGACATGAAGGTGATCGTGGCTGGAGCGGGATACGCCGGGACGCTCGCGGCGAACCGGCTGGCGAAGAAGGCGCCGGGCGCGGAGATCACCGTGGTGAACCCGCGGCCCGAGTTCGTCGAGCGGGTGCGGCTGCACCAGCAGATCGCCGGGACGGGCCGGGCCGCGACCCCGCTGGCGGAGATGCTCCGCGCCGGGATCCGCACGCGGCAGGCCGCCGTCGAGAAGATCGGCGACGGGTGCGTGGTGCTCGACGGCGGGGAGACCCTGGACTTCGACTACCTGGTCCTCGCCGTCGGGAGCACGCTCACGCCGCTGCCCGGGACCGTCCCGGTCGGGACGTGGGAAGGGGCCGGGCAGGCCAGCGCGGCGCTGGCAGCCCTGCCCGCGGGCGCCGCGGTGACCGTCGTCGGCGCCGGGCCGACCGGCATCGAGACCGCCGCCGAGGTCGCCCACGCCCGCCCTGGCCTCACGGTGCGGCTCGTCGGGCGGGACTTCGCGGCGTCGCTCTCGGCGAAGGCCCGCGCGCGCGTGCGGACCGGCCTGGAACGGTTGAATGTGACCGTGCTGGACGACACGGTGACGGAAGTGCGGGACGACGGCGAGGTGCTGCTGGGCTCGGGCGAGCAGCTCGCCTCGGACCTCACCCTGTGGGCCGTCATCGGCGCGGTCCCCGACCTCGCCGCGCGCAGCGGCCTGGAGGTCGACGAGCGGGGCCGCGCCCTCGTGGACGAGTACCTGCGCAGCACCGGCGACCCGCGGATCGTCGTCGCCGGCGACTGCGCCGCCGTCCCGGGATCGCGCATGTCCTGCCAGACGGCGGAACCGCAGGGCGCGCACGCCGCCGACACGGTGGCCCGGATGATCCAGGGCCGCCCGCTCAAGGCGTACTCGGTGGACTACGTCGCGACGTGCATCAGCCTCGGCCGCCGCGACGGCGTCATCCAGCCGTCGCACCGCGACGACAGCCCGCGCCGCCGGTTCCTCGCCGGACGGGCCGCCGCGATGACCAAGGAAGGGGTCGTGCGCGGCGCCCGGTTCAGCGCCCGCACCGGCATCGGCGCGACCGGGCTCCCCGGATCGAAGTGACGGGCCGGCGGATCCGGCACAGGACAGGGACGAGGACATGACCGACGACCACGCCACCGACCCGGCCGACGGCGCCGACGGCACCACGGACCCGGCCGACGAGGCCGCCAACCCCGCCGGCGCCGACACTGCCGACCCCGCCGACGCCGACGGCCAGGCCACCGATCCGGCGACCGAGGCCTTCGTCGCCCACCGCAACCTGCTCTTCACCGTCGCCTACGAGATGCTCGGCTCCGCGGCCGACGCCGAGGACGTCCTCCAGGAGACGTGGCTGCGGTGGGTCAAGGTGGACCTCGGCCAGGTGCAGGACGCGCGCGCCTACCTCGTCCGGATCACGACCCGGCAGGCGCTCAACCGGCTCCGGGCGATGACCCGCCGCAAGGAGTCCTACGTCGGCCCCTGGCTGCCGGAACCACTGCTCACCGCGCCGGACGTGGCCGAGGACGCCGTCCTCGCCGAGAGCATGTCGATGGCGCTGATGCTCGTCCTGGAGACGCTGTCGCCGACCGAGCGCGCCGTGTTCGTGCTGCGCGAGGCGTTCGACGTCGGCTACGAGGAGATCGCGGCCGCGGTCGGCAAGAGCCCCGCGGCCGTCCGGCAGATCGCCTACCGGGCGCGCAAGCACGTCGACGCCCGCCGCCCCCGCGAGACGGTCTCCGCCGGGGAGACCCAGGCGGTGCTGGACTCGTTCAAGCGCGCGCTCGACACCGGCGACCTGCAGGGCCTGCTGGACGTCCTCGCGCCCGACATCGTGCTGATCGGCGACGGCGGCGGCATCAAGCAGGCCGGGCCGCGGCCGATCGTCGGGGCGTCGAAGGTCGCCCGGTACATCGTCGGCGGCACCGGCAAGACCAAGGCCGTGATCACCACCGAGCCCACCCTCGTCAACGGCGGGCCGGCGCTCGTCCTGCGGATGGACGGGGAACTCGACGGCGTCATGGCGGCCCGCGTGGAGGGCGGCCGCATCACCGGCCTCTACTACGTCCGCAACCCCGAGAAGCTGACCCGCGTGAACTCCGAGACCCCGCTCAGCCTGCACTGATCCGGCGGTCCTGCCGGGGAGCCGTATCCTGCGGGTGCCGTGGCCCGTGCTCGCGGGCACGAGGCCCGGCGGACCATTCGACGCGAAGCACAGCCAGAGGAACGGCCATGAGCGGGACGCACCCGGACGCGGCGGGCGGCCCGTTCCGGCACCCGGCGCTGTTCTACCGCGGGCGGGCCGAGTACCTGGCGGGGACGGTCCCGTTCGTGGCCGAGGGCGTCGCGGCGGGCGAGCCGGTCGCGGTCGCGGTGCCCGCCTGGCGGCTCGGACCGCTGCGCGACGCCGTGGCCGGCCGCCTCGGGTCCGGCGCCCGGCGCGTGCACTGGGTCGACATGACCCGGGCCGGGCGCAACCCCGGACGGATCATCCCCGGCGTCCTGCGCGCGTTCGCCGACCGCCATCCGGGGCGGCGGGTCCGGATCGTCGGCGAGCCGATATGGCCGTCCCGCAGCGAAGCCGAGTACCCCGCGTGCGCCCAGCACGAGGCGCTGATCAACCCGGCGTTCGCCGGCCGCGCCGTGTCGATCCTGTGCCCGTACGACGCCAGCGGGCTGGACCGGCGGGTGCTGGACGAGGCGGCCCGCACCCATCCCGTCCTGATCGACGCCGCCGGGACGCGCGCCAGCGACCGCTACGCGCCCGAGACGGTGGTCGCCGCTCACAACGTGCCCCTGCCCGCGCCTCCGGAGTCCGCCGGGCGGATGCCGTTCGACCTCGGCTCGCTGGAGGCGTCCAGGGCGTTCGCCGCCCGGTGCGCCGCGGGGGCGGGCATGCCGGAGCGGCGCGTGATGAGCGTCGAGCTGGCCGTCAGCGAGCTGACCGCGAACTCGGTCCGGCACGGCGGCGGCGCGGGCGTCCTCGCCGTCTGGGACGACGGCGCGCACGTGATCGTCGAGGTCCGCGACGGCGGGCACCTGGCCGACCCGCTCGCGGGGCGCCGTCCCGTGCCGCCCGACGAGCCCGGCGGGCGGGGCCTGCTGCTGGTCAACCGGCTCGCCGACCTCGTCCGCGTGCACACCGGAGCGGGCGGCACCACCGTCCGCGCGTACTTCGCCCGCTGACCGGCCCGCCACCGCCGTGCAGCGAGTACGCTTCGCGGACATTCCACCCGAAGCGTCGCCCCGAGCCGTCCGGAACAGCCGTCCGGCCTGCGGCGACGGCGCTCCCGAGGACCTGGAGGCGGCGGATGGCCGAATGCGCCGTGACGGGCCGCGCCGTGGCCGGCCGGGCCGTGATCGTGCTGGCCGGGGAGCTCGGCGTGGACACCGTCCAGCACGCCGAGCAGCGGATGCGGGCGCTGCGCCGCGAGCACGGCGAGCACGTCGTGCTGGACCTCAGCGGCCTGCGGTTCCTGGACTCGGCGGGCCTCAGCCTGCTGCTGCGCTTCTACCTGGCGGCCGAGGGCCGCGGCGGCAGCGCCGTGCTGGCCGGGCCGCTGAGCGGCGAGGTGCTGTACGTGCTGCAGGTCACGCACGTCGACCGGCGGCTTCCGGTCCACCCGACCCTGGACGACGCGCTGGCCGCCCCGCCGCCGGGCGACGACGGCACCGGCGTCCCGCCGTCCGGGTGAGCGCGCCGGGTCAGGAGCCGTCGGGCGGGACCGTGGTCCGGTGCACGGCGACCGCCGGCTCCACCGTGGAGTAGATCGGAACGAACCGGGTGAACCCGGTGGTGCGCAGGACCTCGCGGATCCGCAGGTTCACCGCGGCCAAGGCGAGCGTCCCCGGCGCGCCGCCGTTCTCGCGGGAGCCGTCCTCGTGGGCGCCGTCCTGCGCGGAGCCGGGACCCGTGTGATCGGGCGAGCACAGCAGCCGGTGGATCCCGGCGACGACGCTGAGCCCGCTGGAGTCGATGAACGCGACGCCGGAGAAGTCCAGCACGAGGTGGCGCGCGCCGCGGGCGATCAGCGCGGCGAGGTGGTCGCGCAGGCGGCCGGCGGTGGCCACGTCCACCTCGCCGGTCAGCGTGACGACGACCAGATCGGTGTGCACCGGGTCGGCCCGGCTCTGCACGGTCAGGCCCATGGTGGCTGCTCCATACCCGGCGGAAGGCCGATCATTCATTTCTCCCGTTTCGGACGCTTTCCCGGGAAAGACCGGAATTCTGGCCCCTGGAAACGGGGCTTTTTGCGGCGCTTGCGATGCCCGCCGGGAATCGCCGCGCTCCCCGCGGGTCGCCGGCCCGGCGCGGCCTCCCTGGAAGACTCGACGGTCGACATCGACACGACGAAGAAAGACGATGAGCAGCGAGCCGCAGCGGAACACGGCACCGGGGGCCCGATACCGAGGGGAGCGCCGGGGACTGCGCGCGCGGGCCGCCGCCGGGCCGGCCGCCGCCGTCGCGGACCTGGCGCCGCCCCGCCCGCCGGGAGCACGGGGAACACGAGGAATGCCGGGAACACTGGGAGCGCCGCCCGCGCCGCGCCCGCACGCCTCCGCGCGCAGGCCGCGGGCCCGGAGGGCGGCCGTGGGCCGGGCCCTCGCCCGCACCGTCCTGATCATCGCCGCGGCCCTGGCGGCGGGACTGCTCACGACGCTGACGTTCGTCCTGCTGCTGTTCGCGGTGGCCTACCTGCTGCAGGGCACGTGGCGGACGGGCCTGTGGCTGCTCGCCGCCGCGCCCGCCGCCTTCGCGTCCGCGCTGGCCGCCGGCGGCTGCCTGCTCCGGCTGCTCCGCCGCACCCGGTCCCGGCTCACCTGAAGGCCGCCGCGCGGCCCCTCGGTCACCCGATTTTGGGGATTCGCTGGGATTAGTGCAGCCAGGGCGAGGCGACCTCCTTGTGGACGAATGTCCATGACGCCTTGGGGGTCAGCGTGTCCTCGCCTTTCGGATCCTTCTTCGACGACCCGTTCCGCGGCTTCGACATGCTCGCCGGGCGGGTGTTCGGCGGGCAGGAGAGCTGGCCCCCGGCGCGGCCCGGCGTCCAGCGGGTCGACGTCGGCAGGCTGCTGAGCGAGCCCGCGCGGGCGATGCTGTCCTCCGCCGTCCAGCTCGCCGCCGACCGCGGGGCGCCCGACCTGGACGTCCTCGACCTGCTCGCGGCCGGGGCGAGCGCCGACCCCGGACGGTCCCTGCTGCGCGCGGCGGGCGCCGACCCCGACGGGATCGTCAAGCAGGTCTCCGAGACGGCCTCCCGGGGCACGCCCGGCGGGGCGCCCAGCACCCTGTCGCCCGCCGCGAAGCGGGCGATCCTCGACTCGCAGCGCCTGTCGCGCGCGCTCGGCTCGTCGTACATCGGCCCCGAGCACCTGCTGCTCGCGCTCATGGCCAACCCGGCGTCGCCCGCGGCGCGGCTGCTGGAGTCGCAGGGCGTCACCGCCGACGGGTTCCAGGACGCGATGGCGGGCGGCGGCACGGCCCGGGCGGGCGCCGCCCCGTCGGCGGGGGCGCGGGCGTCCGGCACCACGCCGACCCTCGACGAGTACGGCCGCGACCTCACCGAGGAGGCCCGCGAGGGCGACATCGACCCGGTGGTCGGCCGCGAGGAGGAGATCGAGCAGGCCGTCGAGGTGCTGTCCCGGCGCACCAAGAACAACCCGTGCCTGATCGGCGAGCCCGGCGTCGGCAAGACCGCGATCGTCGAGGGCATCGCGCAGCGGATCGTCAACGGGAGCGTGCCCGTGACGCTCAAGGGCAAGCGGGTCGTCGCGCTCGACCTCACCGGCATGGTCGCGGGCTCGAAGTACCGGGGCGAGTTCGAGGAGCGGATCAAGAAGGTCATCGACGAGATCCGGGAGCACTCCGACGAGCTGGTGATCTTCATCGACGAGGTGCACACCCTCGTCGGCGCCGGCTCGGCCGAGGGCGGCATGGACGCGGCGAACATCCTCAAGCCCGCGCTCGCCCGCGGCGAGCTGCACGTCGTCGCGGCGACCACGATCGACGAGTACCGCAGGAACATCGAGAAGGACGCCGCGCTGGAGCGCCGCTTCCAGCCGGTGCTGGTGTCCGAGCCGACCGTCGAGCAGACGGTGGAGATCCTCGCCGGGCTGCGGGACGCCTACGAGGCGCACCACCAGGTGAAGATCACCGACGAGGCGATCGACGCCGCCGCGACGATGTCCGACCGCTACGTCAGCGACCGGTTCCTGCCGGACAAGGCGATCGACCTGATGGACCAGGCCGGCGCCCGGGTCCGGCTGCGCGCGCAGGCCCCCGACCAGGGCGCCCGCGAGCTGGAGGAGCGGCTGGACGCGCTGCACCGCGACAAGGACCAGGCCGTCCGGGCCGAGCAGTTCGACCGGGCGAAGGAGCTCGCCGCCGAGATCGACGAACTGCGGCCGGAGATCGAGGCCGCCCGGCACCACGAGGACACCGCCCCGCAGGTGATGGCCACCGACATCGCCGAGGTCGTCTCGCGCAGCACCGGCATCCCGGTGCAGACGCTCACCGAGGAGGAGCGCGACCGCATCCTCAACCTCGGCCGCCACCTGCACGAGCGGGTCATCGGGCAGGACCGGGCCGTCCAGGCGGTCGCCGAGGCCGTCCAGCGGGGGCGCGCGGGCCTGTCGGACCCGGACCGGCCGATCGGCGGCTTCCTGTTCCTCGGGCCGACCGGCGTCGGGAAGACGGAGCTGGCGCGCGCGCTGGCCGGGACGTTGTTCGGCGGCGACGACCACATGGTCCGCATCGACATGAGCGAGTTCCAGGACAAGCACACCGTCTCCCGGCTCGTCGGCTCCCCGCCCGGATACGTCGGCTACGAGGAGGCCGGGCAGCTCACCGAGGCGGTCCGGCGCCGCCCGCACAGCGTGGTGCTGTTCGACGAGATCGAGAAGGCGCACGCCGACGTGATGAACGTCCTGCTGCAGATCCTGGACGACGGACGGCTCACCGACGGGCAGGGCCGCACCGTCGACTTCAGCAACACCATCGTCATCATGACCAGCAACATCGGCGCCGAGATGATCCTTTCGCAGCCGGAGGAGCCCGCGGCGGACCTCGAAGCGCAGGTCATGGCCCTGGTCGAGCGGACGCTGCGGCCCGAACTGCTGAACCGGATCGACGAGATCGTGGTGTTCGACCGGCTCGGCAGGCCGGAGTTGCGGCGGATCGTCGACCTGCTGCTCTCCGGGACGCGGCAGCGGCTGCGCGGCCAGGACGTCGGCATGGACGTGTCCGACGCGGCCAAAGACCTGCTTGTGGAGCGCGGCTACAAGCCGGAGTTCGGCGCGCGCCCGCTGCGCCGCACGATCCAGCGGGAGGTCGACAACCGGCTGTCGATGATGCTGCTGCGCGGGGAGCTGGACGAGGGCGCCACGGCGGCCGTCGGCGCCTCCGACGGCGGGATCGAGATCACCGCGGTCCCGGCCGCCCGGGGCGCCTGACCGGTTCGGGCCGAGCGCCTGACCGGCCGGTCATGTTCCCGGGGGCCGGCCGGCCGCTTCGGTGAAGCGGTCGCGGTCGACGATCGCGCGGTCGATCTCGCCCGCCGCGACGACCGTTCCGGCACCGTCGACGGCCCGCACCGCGAAGGTGAGCCGGCGGCCGGACGCGCCGTCCGGCGCCTCGGCGGTGACGTCCACCGTCCCGCCGACGGGCGTGGCGCGCAGGTGCTCGACGCGGATCGCGACGCCCACCGTCGTCTGCCCCGCGGCCAGGAGCGGCGCGGCGGCCCGGACGGTCGCCGCCTCCATCCACGCGATCATCCGCGGGGTGCCGAGCACCGGGACGTCGCCGCTGCCCAGCGCGGTCGCGGTGTCGGCCTCCGTCACCTCGTAGCGCACGGCACCACAGTAGACGCCGCCCGCCCGTCCCGACGGTTGCCCGGGGGGACGCGGGGTAGGACGGCGACCGTAGGAGGCGGGCCGTCCCCCAGCGCCCGCGGAGGCGTGCGCGCGAGGGGGACGCCAGTGGGTGAGCACAGGCAGGGGGCGTGGCCGCGGCTGCGCGTCGCGGACTGGACCGGCACGCGGGACACCCTGCACATGTGGACGCAGATCGTCGGGAAGATCCGCATGGCGCACGCGCCGCTGGTCAACCACTGGTGGCAGGTCACGCTGTACGTGAGCCCGCGCGGCCTCACCACCTCGGCGATCCCGTACGCGGCCGGCGCGTTCGACATGGAGTTCGACTTCGTCTCGGACGTGCTGCGCCTGCGCTCCAGCAGCGGAGAGGAGCGCCAGGTGGCCCTGGAGCCGAAGCCGGTCGCCGACTTCTACGCCGAGACCATGGACCACCTCGTCGGGCTCGGGATCGAGACGACGATCCAGGCGCGGCCGAACGAGGTGGAGCCGTCGATCCCGTTCGCCGACGACCACCAGCACGCGTCCTACGACGCGGAGGCGGCGCACCTGTTCTGGCGGCAGCTGCTGCAGGCGAACCGGGTGCTCGGCGAGTTCCGGTCCCGTTTCGTCGGCAAGGTGAGCCCGGTGCACTTCTTCTGGGGCGCCATGGACCTCGCCTGCACCCGGTTCTCCGGGCGCGAGGCGCCCCGGCATCCGGGCGGCGCGCCGAACTGCGGGGACTGGGTGATGGTGGAGGGGTACTCGCGGGAGCTGAGCAGCTGCGGGTTCTGGCCCGGCCTCGACGAGGGCGCCTTCTACGCCTATGCCTACCCGGAGCCGGAGGGGTTCGCGGATCGTCCCGTTATGCCGGACGCGGCGTTCTACAGCCGCGAGAATGGGCAGTTCCTGCTGCCGTACGAGGCGGTGGCCACGGCCGACGATCCGGACCGGACGCTGTCCGCGTTCCTCCAGAGCACCTACGAGGCCGCCGCGGACCTCGGCGACTGGGACCGCGGCTCGCTGGAGGAGGACCCGAACCGCTGGGCCCCGTACCGGGTGTAGCGCGACGAGAGAAGGGAGCCGGGATGCCCGGCCAAGGTGGTTTCCCCGCGCCGGCCGAAGGGCTGGTGCTGACGCACTTCCTGACCGTCCGGGACGTCGCCGCCTCCAGGGACTTCTATGTGAACGTCCTGGGCGGGGAGGTGATCCTTGAGGAGAACCCCGCCACGGTGAAGGTGGCGAACAGCTGGATCATCATGAACCCGGGCGGCGGACCGACACCGGACAAGCCTGACATCGTCCTTACACCGCCCTCCCCGGGCGATCCCGTGTCGACTTTCCTCAACGTCCGGGTGGCGGACATCAACGCCTTCTATGCGGACGCCACCGCCAAGGGCGTCGAGTTCCTCACCGAACCGCTGGACCGCAAGGCCGAGATCCGCTGCTACATGCGCGACCCCGACGGCTACCTCATCGAGGTCGGCCAGGCCACCGGACTGCTCAAGGGCATCTTCGCCGACCCGCCGGCGTCCGGCTGATGGACGAGGACTTCGCCGCCCGCGTGGAGCCCTACCGGCGCGAACTCCTGGTGCACTGCTACCGGATGCTCGGCGCCGTCCACGAGGCCGAGGACCTGGTCCAGGAGACGATGCTGCGCGCGTGGCGGGCCCGCGAGCGCTACGACCCGGGGCGCGCGTCCGTCCGGACGTGGCTGTACCGGATCGCGACGAACGCGTGCCTGACGGCGCTGGAGGGCCGGTCGCGGCGGCCGCTGCCGTCCGGTCTCGGCGGCCCGAGCGACGACCCGCACGCGCCGCTCGCGCCGTCGCTGGACGTGCCGTGGCTCCAGCCGTTCCCGGACGCGCTGCTCGGCGATCCGGCGGAGCGGGCCGTCCGGCGGGGGAGCCTGCGGCTGGCGCTGATCGCGGCGATGCAGGCGCTGCCGCCGAAGCAGCGGGCGGTGCTGATCCTCCGCGACGTGCTGGAGTTCCCGGCGGCGGAGGTCGCGGAGCTGCTGGGGGCGACCCCGGCGGCGGTGAACAGCGCGCTGCAGCGGGCCCGGGCCGGGCTGGAGGGCGCGTCCCCGGTGGAGGACGACGTCGCCGAGCCGGACGACGGCGCGGTCGACGCGGTCGTGGACCGCTACGTCCGGGCGTTCGAGGCCGCCGACGTGGCGGGGCTCGTCGCGCTGCTGACGGACGACGCGGTGCTGGAGATGCCGCCCGTCCCGCTCTGGTACCTCGGCAGGGACGCCTACGGCCGGTTCATGGAGCGGCTCTTCGCGATGCGCGCGACCGAGTGGCGGATGGTGCGGACGGCGGCGAACGCGCAGCCGGCCGTCGCCGCCTACCACCGGGACGACGACGGCGGGTACGTGCTCCACACGCTGCAGGTCTTCACGGTGCGGCCCGAGGGGCTGGCCCGCAACGTCGTCTTCCAGGACGCGCGGGTCTTCGCGGCGTTCGAGCTGCCGCCCCGGCTGGAGGCCCGCTGACCCCCGGCTGGAGGCCGCCTGAGCCCCCGCTGGAGGCCCGCTGGCCGCAGCCGGACGGCCGCGGAGATCCGGTTGCGGACAACTCAATGGGCGCAAACGTAGACTGGCGGGCATGACCGGGATTCCCGACGGCGACCTGATGCGGCTCGATCACCAGGTCTGCTTCGCTCTGCACACCACGTCCCGGGCGTTCGACGCGCTCTACCGGACGGAGCTGAGCGGCCTCGGGCTGACGTACCCGCAGTACCTGGTGATGCTCGCGCTGTGGGAGGCGGACGGCCCGACGGTCAAGCGGCTGGGCGAGCGCCTGCGGCTCGACTCGGGGACGCTGTCGCCGCTGCTCAAACGGCTGGAGGCGGCGGGCCTGGTGGAGCGGCGCCGCAGCCGCGAGGACGAGCGCTCGGTGTCGGTGCACCTCACCGGCCAGGGCGCCGCGCTCAGGACGCGCGCGGCGGAGGTCCCGACCCGGATCCTGGAGGCGACGGGCCTGGACCTCCAAGAACTCCTCGCTCTCCGCGAGACGCTGCACCGCGTCACCACGAACCTCGACGCCGCTCGCTGAGGTGCGGCGACCACGCCACGGTTCAAGGGATGCGGGCCAGGTCGGCGAGGGTGGCCAGGCCGTACTGGTAGTAGTCGATGGTGTCGGCGCCCGCCGTGCGGGCCGCTTCGGCCGTGGCCGCCAGGTGTTCCGCGGACGTGGTGTCGGGGTGCCCGGGGCGGAGGACGGCCCGGAGTTCGGTGTCCGGGCCCAGCGCGGCGCGGTAGGCGGCGACGTCCTCGGCGATCCGTCCGGCTTCCTGGGCGTAGCAGAGGGCGGCATAGGACGGGACGGTCCGCGCCAGCGAGACCGGGTCGATGCCCAGCTGCCAGGCATCGGCGGCGGCCGGGGCACCGGTGGGGAGGCCGTCCGCGTAGCCCTTCATGGCGCCGGTCAGGTCGATGAACGTGAGCCGGGAGCCCGCCGCGGCGACGGCGTCGGCGACCTCGGCGGCCAGGGACGTGACGACCGGCGTGCGCGCGCGGGCGAACTCGACGAGGACGTCCGGGATCTGCTCGGCGGGCGGGCCTCCGTCCAGCACGGACGCCGCGAGCCGCACGGCGGCGGCGCGGGCCTCGTCGGCGCCCGGAACGCGGCGGCGGCAGTGCTCGCAGAAGCAGAGGCCGAGGGCGAACTCGGCGGCCGGGCCGAGGTCCACGAACGAGCGTTCGTGGTGGTAGCCGTGGCCGAACGTCCCGAAGTGCAGGGATTCGGCGACGACGGAGTCCATTCCCTGGCGCGCGATGGCGCGGCCTAGGGCGACGGCGTAGGCGCGGACATCCGGGTGAGACGGGCAGAGGTCGGCGGGCGCGGCGCGGTCACCGAAGCAGTTCTCCTGCGTGACGTCCGGGAACGCCAGGCCGAGCGTGGTGTTGTGCAGGAACACGCCCCACCCGTGCAGGGAGACGCCGAGCGCGCGCGTCTCCTCCCGAAGCGCGCGCAGCGGCTCCTCGTCCGCGCCCTCACGCACAGGCGGGACGAGCCGAAGCCCATCGAAGTGGCCGTCCAGCGGGAAATGGACGCCGTCGTGGCGGAACGTGACGCGGGAACGGCCGTGGGGCGTCACGTCGCGGGCGCGATGGTAGGCCGCGCCGACCGTGATCGAGGTGACCCCGTGGGCCAGGACCCGCGCGGCGTCCACGCCGCGCAGGTCCTCCACCAGGACGTAGAGGGAGGAGTCCATCAGCTCTTCTCGTGGACGGCGGCACCGGGCCAGACGAGGATACGGCGCCCCGGCGCCATGATCAGCGCGGCCTCAGGGCCCGACCCGGGCGGGCCGCCAGGTCGAGGACGCCGCCGGTCAGCACGGGAACCCCGTTGACCAGGACGTGCTCGACGCCCTCCGCCGGCACGCGCGGCCGCTCGTAACTGGCGCGGTCGGTGACCGTGCCCGGGTCCAGCACGACGAGGTCGGCGGCGTGCCCCGCCTCGACGCGGCCCCGGTCGGCGAGCCGGAACCGCGCGGCGGCCCGCCCGGCGAGGTGCGCGGCGGCCTCTTCCCACGTCCAGTCGCCCAGCTCGCGGACGTACCGGCCGAGCAGCCGAGCGAACGCGCCCCAGCCGCGCGGATGCGGATGCCCGCCCTGGTAGACGGCGTCGGAGCCGGCCATCTGCGCGGGGTGCCGCAGCAGCGTCCGCACCGACTCCTCGACGGCGGACGGCGGCTGCGCGAACACGCACCCCGCCTCCAGCCGGGTCGCCACGAGGAGATCGCAGCAGAACGCCCCGACCCCGCGCCCGGCCTGCCGAGCCGCGCCGGGGAGGGTCATGCCCTCGGCCCAGCGCAGGTCGTCGGCGGGGACGTGCGACAGCGTGATCCGCGGCCAGACGTCCGCGCGCCGCGGGAACCAGTCGCGCTCCAGCCGCGCCCGGACGGCCGGGTCCGCCAGCGCGTCCAGCGCCGCGTCCAGGTCGGCGAGCGGCAGCCACGGCGGCAGCGCGACGAGCGTCAGCGTGCTGCATCCGCGCAGGTAGGGGTAGCTGTCAAAGGTCAGGTCGACGCCTTCGGCGCGCGCGTCGCCGACCAGGCGGGCCAGGGCGTCCCCCGGTCCGTGGAGGTGCGACACGTGCGGGGCGACGCGTCCGGCCCGCGCGATCTCCAGCACCTCCGTCAAAGCGCGCGCGGCATCGGCCTCGTAGCCGCGCATGTGGGTGACATAGGGGAGCCCTGCCGCGCCGACGGGTTCGCATAGCGCGGCGATCTCGTCGACCTCGGCGTAGGCACCCGGCACGTACTCCAAGCCTGTGGACAACCCGGCCGCGCCCTCGCTCAGGCCGCGCTCCACCTGCGCGCGCATGGCCGCCAGCTCCGCCGCGTCCGGGGCCCGCCGCGCCGTCCCCATCGCGCTGTGCCGGATCGTCCCGTGCGGGAGCAGGTAGGCGGTGTTGAGGGCCGTGCGCCGGTCGTAGCCGTCCAGCAGCTCCGCCACCGACACCGCGCCGTCCAGCCCGGGATGCGTCCCGTTGACGGGCGCGAAGTACCGGGTGACGAACCGGAGCGTCTCCGCGCTCGCCGGCGCGTAGGACACACCGTCCTGGCCCAGCACGAACGTGGTGACGCCCTGCCGGAGCGCCGCCTCCTGCGCGTCCGGGTCGAAGACGGCGGCATCGCCGTGGACGTGGGCGTCGATGAAACCCGGCATCACGTACCGGCCCGTGGCGTCGATCTCGGTGACCGCCTGCGCGCGCGCCAAGGCGTCTACGGCGGCGATCCGTCCGGCGGAGACGCCGACGTCGGCGCGGCGTGCCGGGCCGCCGGTGCCGTCCAGCACCGTCCCGCCCCGGATCACGACGTCGAACATCAGCTTGAGGCTACGGATGGTCAGTGCCGGTCGCCAGGGGCGCGGCGCAGAAGCCGCGGCCGAACCCTCCCCAGCCCTTGCAGCGGGCGCGGGCGGAGCGACGAGATGTCGAAGCGGCCGCCGGCCGGGAGCGCGGACGCCAGCTCGCCGTCGACCAGGACGGTGCCGGGATAGGCGGTCGCGGTGAGGCGGGCGGCGAGGTTGACGGGCGTGCCGAAGACGTCGCCGAGCCGCTGGATGACCTCGCCGTACGCGAGGCCGACGCGGACCTTGGGGAACTCGGGGTCGGTGTTGAAGCGCTCCGCGACGCGCAGCCCGATCTCGGCGGCGGCGGACGGGTCGGTCGCGACGAAGAGGACCTCGTCGCCGAGCGTCTTGACGACGCGCCCGCCGAGGTCCGCGACGATCTCGGCCGCCGCGGACTCGAACCGCTCGACGAACGCGGCGAGCGCGTCGGCGTCGAGGCTGCGGCTGAGCCGGGTGAAGGACACGACGTCGGCGAACCCGACCGCGAGGTGGGCGAGGCCGGCGGCGGGGTCGGACGGCGCGGCGGCCGTGACGGCGGCGGCGCGCATCCCGGCGGCGGTGAGCTGGCGGCGCCAGCCGTGCAGCAGCAGCCGCTCGAACGCGGGCCGCAGCTCCTCGGTGGCGGCGAGGGCGGCGGTGACCAGGTCGGGCGTGACGGGCTGGTCGGCGGGCAGCACGCTGAGGCGCTGCAGCCAGACGTCGCCGAGCCAGCTCGCGAGCCGTCCCATCGTCTGGCCGACGGCGCGGACGAGCTGCAGGACGGTGTCCTCGTCGACGAGGTCGTGCCCGAGCACCTCGTTGATCTCGCGGAGGGCGGTGACGTCGCCGTCGGTGAAGGCGACCTCGTCGTCGGGCGGGATGGGGAAGCCCAGGGCCTGCCAGATGCGGCGCGCGTACGCGTCGGGGACGCCGGAGAGGGCCTCGACGTCCTTGCGGGTGTAGCGCAGGGGTCCGCCGAGGAGGGTCTCCTCGATGTCCAGGGGTCCGCCGGGGTCCGTCATGGACTCCCCCTCTATGTCTCATTGATCAATGTCACAATGATGGCGGAGTAAGATCGCGGCGGTCAAGATGGACGCAACCGGCAGGCGGGGCATGGCCGAGTACCGAATCGACGACCTGGCGCGCGCCGCCGGGAGCACCGTGCGCAACATCCGCGCCTACCAGGACCGGGGGCTGCTGCCGCCGCCGCGCCTCGCCGGCCGGGTCGGCCTGTACGACGACTCCCACCTGGCCCGGCTGCGGCTGATCGGCCAGCTCCTCGGCCGCGGCTACACGTTCGCGGTCATCAAGGACCTGCTGACGGCGTGGGAGACCGGCAAGGACGTCGGCGACGTCCTCGGCCTGGAGAAGGTCCTCACCGACCCGTGGTCGGACGAGATCCCCGGCACCGTCGCCTACGACGAACTCGTCGCGATCTTCGGCACCGGCCTGGACGAGGCGGAGCGCGAGCGGATGCGGGAGCGGACCGTCGCGCTTGGCCTCATCGAGCCCGACGGCGACAAGTTCCGCGTGCCGAGCCCGCGGCTCCTGCACGTCGGCGCAGAGCTGGTCGCGGCGGGCATCCCGCTGGACGCCGTGCTCGACATCGCCGAGAAGATCCGCGGCGACGTGGACGTGATCGCGGGACGGTTCGTCGGGCTCGTCCAGGAGCACGTCTTCGCCCGGCTGGAGGACCAGCCGGGCGGCGAGGAGGTCACCGAGGTCGCCGCCGTGGTGCGGCGGATGCGGCCGCTCGTGAAGATGGTCGTCGACCCGCTCATCGCGCGGGCGATGGAGGCCCGCGTCCAGGCGGCGCTGGGCGAGCACCTCGAGACGATCAGGGACCACCTCGCGGGCGACGACCGCCCCGCCGCGGGTTGAGCCCCCGCCGCGGCCCGGGCCTGCGCGTCACAGCAGCGAGGCGCCCCACTTCACGGTGACCGTGTGGGCGGCGCCCTCGGAGTCGGTGAAGGTCAGCGTGCCCTGGCCGGGCAGCCCGATGAGCGCCGTTCGCAGCGTGACCGTCACGCGCGCCGTGCCGCCCTTGGCGACCCCGCCCTGCATCTGCGACAGCACCAGCTCGCCGTTCGACGTCATCGCCGTCCAGGTCACCGGGCCGTTCCGGGCGGACAGGCTGACCTGCGCTGTCTTGGTCCCGTACATCTCGACCGTGCCCGGGTTCACCACGAGCACGCCCGGCCGCGCCGGCGGCTTCGGGGTGGTCGGCGCGGGCGACGGCGGCGCGGTCGTCGCGGGCGGCGACGGGTCCTTCTCGTCGGTCTGCGGCTGGACGGGCGCGCCGGACGAGCCGCCCGGCGCCCCGGGCGTCCCGCCGGGCCCGCCGGGCGTGCCGGACCGGTGGCCGCCGTGCTCCTTGCCGCCGCCGTGCCCGCCCTCGTGCTTGATCGACGGCTGGTTCAGGAACGGCGGCCACGACAGCGTGCCGCCGCCGATCCCCGGGCCCATGAGGAGCGCCGCGACGACCGCCGCGACCAGCGCGCCCACCATCCCGCCGCCGGTGAACAGCCACCGCCGGGTGAACGGCGACGGCACGTCCGGCTGGCTCGGCAGGCCCTCCGGGGTGAGCGCGCCGCCGCGCGCCGCGATGTCGGCGCGGTAGCCGGCCAGCTCGGGGTCGGTCGCGGTGTGCATGACGCGGTGCCGCAGCGCGGCGGGCAGCACGGGCGCGGGCGCCCGGCGCAGCAGCGGCGCGGCGCGGACCCGGGCGCGGGCCCGGCAGGCGGCGCAGCCCGCGACGTGCTCGGCGACGGACGGGTCGGCGGTCGCGGCGTCCGCGCCGATCTCGCCGCGGCGGTGGAACGTCTGCCACAGCGCGATCGACAGCGGCCCGCGCCTCGGCTCCTCGCGGACGGCGCCGGACGCGCCGTCCGGCGGGGGCGCCTCCTCCGGAACGTCCTCGACGTCCTCTGCGTCTTCAGCGTCTGCGGCGTTCTCGGCTTCGGGCGCGGGCTGCCGCTTCGGCGGGGTGCGGGCCGCCAGGACCGCGACGGCGGTGGGACGGGCCTCCTCGGCGGGCTCCTCGTCGTCGGGCTCGACGGCGGGCGGCGCGGCGGGCGCCGCGGTCCCGGCGGACCCGGCGCAGGAGCGGGCGGCCCGGACGGCCTCGGCGGCGAGCGCGGCGTCCATGGCGGCGCCGCCCTGGCGGACCCGCGCAGCGGCGCGGCGTCCCGACATCCCGAGCGCGGCGCCGAGCCGCGCGGGCGGCAGGTCGTGCCGGAACGCCAGCAGCACGGCCTCCTGGTCGACCGGGTCGAGGGCGTCGAGCGCGGTGCGCAGCAGGTCGTGGAGCTCGGCCGACGGCGGCCAGCCGGAGACGTCGCCCGCGTCGGCGTGCTCCAGGAACGGGGTGTCGGAGAACTCGGCGTCCCGGTCCCAGTACAGGTGCCGGGGGCGGCCGCGGCGGATGCAGCGGCGCCGGGCGGCGCCGTAAAGCCAGGAGCTCAGGTGCAGGTGGTCGCGCATCCGGGGCGCGCGGCGGCACGCGTCGATGAAGGTGTCGTGGACGATGCCGGCGGCGGTCTTCTCATCGCCCGTCATTGACAACGCGTAGTCGTAAAGGCGCTCACCGTACTCGTCATAGAGCGTGCCCAGGGCCGCTTCGTCGCCTTCGTTCAGACCCAGGACCAGTTTCCGGTCCGCCGCGTCTTCGGAGGGGGACAACCTGGGCATACACGCTCCCCGGCACCGGCATGGAAGTCCGCCCCCAAAGGGGCCGTCCGGACAATCAGCCCACCTTGCATACACCCCTTGGCCCCGTCGACACCACTCGATCCCCCGAAATCGCCGGTACCGGTGACCGAGCGCTCAAGTACCCGTACCGCTCCGTGATCACTTTGTTCATGACCGAGCGTCAGAATCCGGTCAGATCATGTTATCTTGGTACCATGGTACAAGTTGACCGCGTCCAGACCGGCCTGCGGATCGAACGCAACGTGCTGAAGGTGCTCAAGGGGCTGGCCGAGTACCTCGACATCTCGCTCGGCGACCTGGTCGAGGGCATCGCCCTGCACGCCTTCGACGGCAGCGCCCCCTTCTCCCCCGAGACGCTCGGCAAGATCCGGCAGCTCAAGTCCGTGTACGGGCTGACCCTCACCGCCGCCGACGCGCACGCCCTCACCGAGGACGGCGATCCCCGATGAGGCGCCGGCTCGCCGGGACCGTCCGGGTCCCGCTGCCGCCCGCCGAGGCGTTCACCCTGTTCACCCCGCGCGGTGAGGAGCTCTGGGTGGACGGCTGGCGGCCCGCCTTCCCCGCGGACGCCCCCGACGACACCGAACCGGGAACGGTGTTCGAGACCGTCCACGGCACCGAGCGGACGACCTGGGTCGTCCTCGCCCGCGACCCCGGACGCCGCGTCTCCTACGCCCGCGTCACGCCCGGCCACCGCGCCGGGACGGTCACCGTCGACGTCGCCCCGCACCCGGACGGCGGCAGCACCGCCGAGGTCGTCTACGACCTGACGGCCCTCACCGCCGGCGGCGCGCACGACCTCGACGCGTTCGCCGGCGGGTACGCGGCGTTCCTGCGGTCCTGGGAGGACGCGATCGCCGCGCACCTCGCTCAGTCGGCGCGCTCGACCTCCAGCCCGCCCTCCGCGTAGCGGCGGCGCAGCACCTTCTTGTCGAACTTCCCGACGCTCGTCTTGGGCACTTCGGCGATGAACGCCCAGCGCTCGGGGAGCTGCCATTTCGGCACCCGGTCGGTGAGGAACTCCCTGAGCTGCGCCGCCGTGACCGACGCGCCGTCCCGGAGGACCACGGACGCCAGCGGGCGCTCCTGCCAGCGGTCGTCCGGGACGCCGACCACGGCCGCCTCCAGCACGTCCGGATGCGCCATCAGGTGGTTCTCCAGCTCCACCGAGGAGATCCACTCGCCGCCCGACTTGATGACGTCCTTCGCCCGGTCCGTGAGGACCATGTACCCGTCGGGGGAGAGGTTGCCGACGTCGCCCGTGCGCAGCCACCCGTCGTGGAACTTGCCCGGGTCCTCGTCGCGGTAGTAGGCGCCGGTGATCCACGGGCCGCGGATCTCCACCTCGCCGACGGCCTCCCCGTCGTTCGGCAGCACCACGTCCCCGTCCCCGACCACCCGGATCTCCAGGCCGGCCAGCACCCGGCCCTGGCTGACCCGCGCCTGCCAGGCCCGGTCCCCCTCCGCGCCGGCCGGCGCGTGCGCCATCGTCGCGACCGGCGACGTCTCCGTCATGCCCCACGCCTGCACGATCCGCACGCCGATCTCGTCGAACCCGCGCATCAGCGCCTCCGGCACCGCCGACCCGCCGCACGGGACGAGCCGCAGCGAGCTGAGGTCCGAGCCGTGCTCCCGCGTGTACCGCAGCACGTCCGACCAGATCGTCGGGACGGCGCCCGCGATCGTCGGACGCTCCGCCTCGATCAGCTTCACCAACGGCTCGGCCTGCAGGAACCGGTCCGGCATCACCAGGGCCGCGCCCGCCAGCATCGCCGCGTACGGCAGGCCCCACGCGTTCGCGTGGAACATCGGGACCACCGGCAGCACCACGTCGGCGCCGCTCATCCCGAGCGCGTTCCCGGTGCACACCGACAGCGAGTGCAGGTACGCCGACCGGTGCGAGTAGACGACGCCCTTCGGGTTGCCGGTGGTGCCGCTCGTGTAGCACATGGCCGCCGCCGCGCGTTCGTCGATCTCCGGCCACTCGAACTCCGGCGGCGCGGCGGCGAGCAGCTCCTCGTACGAGTGCAGCTCCTTGCCGGCCCCCTCCAGCGGCGCGGTGTCGCCCTCGCCCACCACGACGACGTGCCGGACGGTCTTCATCTGCGGCAGCACCGGCGCGAGCAGCGGGATCAGCGACCCGTCCACGATGACGACGTGGTCCTCGGCGTGGTTCGCGATGTACACGAGCTGGTCGGGGAACAGCCGCAGGTTCAGCGTGTGCAGGACGGCCCCCATCGACGGGACCGCGAGGTACGCCTCCAGGTGCTCGGTGTTGTTCCACATGAACGTGGCGACGCGCTGGTCGCCGTCCACCCCGAGCGCGCGCAGCGCCCCGGCGAGCCGGGCGGCGCGCTCACCGACCTCGGCGTAACTCCGGCGCCGCGCGCCGTCCCCGGTCCAGGTCGCGATCTCCGCGGACCCGCACACCTGCGTGCCGTACCGCATGATCGTGGTGATGGTCAGCGGAAAGTCCTGCATGGTGCTCCACACGGCACACCTCCGGCTCGCTGCGGCCTAGCTGCGGAACTCCGTTCTAGCCCACCGCCCCCCGTTTGCCCAGAGGCCGCCCCCACCCCGGCAGGTCGAACCGCAGCCGTCAGTCGTGACGGGGGTTCCAGGGGGTCGTCCCCCTGGGCTGGCTGGGGACTCCGGGGAAGTCGTCGCCGAGGGCGTCGTCGTCGCGGAGGCGGGCCATGGCGCGGGAGACGGTGCTCTTGACCGTGCCGACGCTGACGCCGAGGACGTCCGCGATCTCCGCTTCGGACATGTCCTCGTAATAGCGGAGCATGACCGCGAGGCGCTGGCGTTCGGGGAGCCGGCCGAGCGCGCGGCCGAGGGCGTCGCGCATTTCGGCGCGCCGGGTGTGATCGTCCACCGGACGGTCGGGAACTTCATCCGTGGGGTAGATATCCAACTTTTTCCGGCGCCACCATGAGATCTGCGTGTTCGCCATGGCGCGCCGGACGTAGCCGTCGACGGCGGCGCGGTCGTGGATGCGGTCCCAGGCGAGGTAGGTCTTGGCGAGCGCGGCCTGCAGCAGGTCCTCGGCCTCGGCGCGGTCGCTGGTCAGGCGCATCGCGGCGCGCAGCAGGGTGGGGCCGCGGTCCGCCACGTAGGCGCGGAACTCCTCGTGCCGCGTGCTGCTCACCGTCACCACCGAACCAGGGGTCGCGGAGCCGGCGAGCCAGTCGATCTTGGCCGTGCCGGTTCCCGGTACAGTTGACGATCTCAGGTTGATCGTAATTCCGGTCCTACTTAAAGTACATATCCGGGTCAACCAGTTAATAATCCTCATCCGAGGTCGATTGAACATCTCCCGTCGATCGACTTATCGCGACAAATCCGTCGACAGCGCGTGCACCGCGCGTGACTCTTGACTCGCCGTCCTAACAGACGTCACGCCCCGTGAAGTTCGAGCCGGAGTGCCGCCATGCCGCTACCCCACCGCCGTGGAGCCAGGCGCCGCCGTCTCCGGGAGGCCGTGCTCGGCGCGTCCCCGGAGACCGGTGCCGGCCTCCCGGAGAACGCCGCCCGGCCGCTCGGCGCGCTGTCCGGGACGATCCTGGACGCCAGCCCGCACCTGCTGGTGCTGGACGCCGACGGCGCCGAGCTGCGGCTCGCGATGAGCGGGGACACGACCGTGTGGCACGGCGGGCGCGGGGGCCTCGCCGCGCTGCGCCCGGGGCGCGAGGCGATCGTGAGGCCGAAGGCCGGCGGGCCGGGCGTCGACCGGATCTGGGTCGACGCCGACCGGGTCGCCGGCACCCTGCTGGCGTGCGGGCGGGACGCCTGGGAGGTGGACATGGGACCCCATCGCGGCCGCGCCCATGTGGCGATCCCCCCGCACGCCCTCCAGCAGGTGCTGGTCCGGCACCCGCGGCTGGAGCCCGGCTACCTCGTCGACGTGATCTGCGTGCGCTCCCCCGGCGGGCCGCAGGCGGTGCGCCCGGGCACGTCGCAGCCGGGCTACCGGGCCGACGACCTGGCCGGGCCGGAGGCGTCCGAGCCCGCGCCGGCGGTGCTGCGCGGGACGGCGACCTGGTTCGCGCGGCCCCCGGCGCCGCGCGGCGCGGCGTACCCGGCGGTCGATCCGGAGGGCGACGGCGGCGGGTGCGCGGACGCCCCGTCCGGCTGCGTCGCGTTCCCGTACCTGTCGATCGGCAGCGAGATCACGGTGCACAACGAGTGCAGCGGGCGCGCGGGGCGCGTCCCGGTGGTGGAGTGCGGCTGCGCGGCGGCCCGGTTCTGCGACCGGTGCGTGGAGTGCGGGGCGTCGCCGCGCGGCCGGATCGTGGAGCTGACCCCGGAGACGTTCGTGGGGCTCGGCGGCGATCTGGAGACCGGGTGCTTCAACGTGCTCGCGCGGCCGGACGTCCCGGCCATCGGTTTCGGCGGCGCCGCGGAGGAGGGCTCGTCATGGTGACGTTCCAGAACACGCAGGTCCTGCTGCTGGCGATGGTGCTGCTGGCGGCCTGCCTGGCGAAGCTGACGATCCGCGAGCGGGTGGCGGACGCGCCCGACCACGTGCACGGGGTGCCGGTCCCGGCCGGGCTCGCGGGGCTGACGGCGCTGCGCCGCAGCCGCGGGCTGAACGTCGGGCTCGGGCTCGGCGAGGGGCTGCTCGGGCTGGCGCTGCTGGTGACCTCCCAGTTCTCCGTGCGGCTGGCGACGACGCTGGCGTTCGCGGCGGCGACCTGGGTGGTGGGGGAGCTGCGCGTGCGGCGGCCGGACGCGGGGTGCGGCTGCTTCGGCGGCCTCAGCGCCAAGCGGGTCGGCCGCCGCAGCGTGGCGCGCGCGCTGCTGTTCACCGGCGCGGGCATAGCGTCGCTGGGCGCGCCCATGGCGGGCCTGGACGTTCTGCGGGACGAGCACACGCAGGTCGGTCCGGTGCTGATCCTGGAGCTGGCGCTGTTCGCGGCGCTGTCCCCCGAGCTGCCGGAGCTGCTGGACAGGCGGTCCCGCGCGCGCGGGCTGGGGCGTCCGGAGACGCCGTGCGAGCGGCGCCGCAGCCCCCTGGCGGAGACGTATGCGGCGCTCTATGACAGCGCCGCATGGGTGGAGCACGAGAACGCCGTGGCCAGCGCGGTCCCGCTGGACGTGTGGCGCGAGGGCTGCTGGCGGTTCGTCGTCTACCCGGCCCGCGTCGACGGGCAGGACCTGGAGGTCGTGTTCGCGGTGTCGACGGCCGAACGGGGCCGGACCGTCCGGGCGGCGCTCGTCCCGGCACCGGTGACGACCTCCGTCTAACCGAGTATTGGACACGTCCAAGAATGCCGTAGAGATTCCTCGCGGGGAGAGCGGGCACTGACCGCGCGTGGGGGGAAACGGCGGCGGCTACCTGCGCTTCCCGTCGATCCGCGGGGACGACGTCGTCTTCGTGTGCGAGGACGACCTGTGGACGGTCCCCGCGTCCGGCGGCCGGGCCTACCGGCTGACGGCCGGGGTCGCGGCGGCCGCCTACCCGCGGCTGTCCCCGGACGGGCGACTGCTGGCGTTCGTCGGGCGCGAGGAGGGCCCCGCCGAGGTGTACGTGATGCCGGCCGCGGGCGGCGCGGCGCGCCGGCTGACGTTCCACGGGACGTCCTGCACGATCACCGGCTGGGACCCGGACGGACGGATCGTCTATGCGTCCGATGTCCGGCGCCCGTTCCGCGGCTACCAGTGGTTGTACGCGATCGATCCGTCCGGCAGCGGGATTCCGGCCGAGCTGCCGTACGGGCCCGCGAGCAGCGTCACGTACGGGCCGGACGGCGCGGTCGTCATCGGCCGCAACACCGCCGACCCGGCGCGGTGGAAGCGGTACCGGGGCGGCACCGCCGGCGACCTGTGGATCGCCCCCGGCGGCTCCGGCGGTTCCGGCGGTTCTGACGGTTCCGGCGACGCCGGGGACTTCCGGCGGCTGATCGAGCTGGACGGGAACCTCGCCGCGCCCTGCCGGGTCGGCGGCCGGATCTACTTCCTGTCCGACCACGAGGGCGTCGGGAACGTCTACTCGTGCCTGCCCGACGGCTCCGGCCTGCGCAGGCACACCCATCACGAGGACTACTACGCCCGCAATCTCGCCGACGACGGCCGCCGGCTCGTCTACCACGCCGCCGCCGACCTGTACGTCCTCGACCCGGACGACGCCGCCGGCCCCCGCCGGATCGACGTGCGGCTCGGCAGCTCGCGCACGCAGCGGAACCGGCGTTTCGTGCCCGCCGCCGAGTACCTCGACACGGTCACGGTGAACTCGGCGGGCGACGGCCTGGCGATCACCACGCGCGGCAAGGCGTACTCGTTCGCGGCCTGGGAGGGGCCCGTCCGCCAGCACGGGCGGCAGGACGGCGTCCGGTACCGGCTGCTGACCTGGTTCAACGACGACCGGCGGCTGATCGCGGCCGCGTCCGGCGAGGACGGCCGGGAGCGCCTCGTCGTGCTGACGGCGTCCGGCGCCCGGGACGCGGCGCACGCCGAGACGTCCGGGGACGTCGGCCGGGTGCTGGAGCTGGCGCCGTCGCCGGCCGCGGACCGGTTCGCGTTCACCAACCACCGAAACGAGCTGTACCTGCTCGAACCGGACGGCGACGGCCCGCTGGAGCCGGTGCCGCTCGACGTCAGCCCGTACGGCGCGATCACCGGCCTGGCCTGGTCGCCCGGCGGCGAGTGGCTCGCCTACGCCTGCCCGACGTCCGCGCAGACGACCGCGATCAAGGTGTGCAACGCCGAGACGGGCCTCGTCGCGCCGGTCACCCGGCCCGTCCTGCACGACCGCGCCCCCGCCTGGGACCCGGAGGGCCGGTACCTGTACTTCATCGGGCAGCGCGTGTTCGACCCGGTGTCCGACACGCTCCAGTTCGACCGGGGGTTCCCGCTCGGCGCCCGCCCGTACGCGATCACGCTGCGGAAGGACGTGCCGTCGCCGTTCGCGGCGGCGCCGCGTCCGGTGACCGGCGAGACCGCCCCTTCGCCCGGCGAGGCGAGCCTCGCCGAGGGGTCGGACGCGCGGGACGTCACCGGCCCCGGCCGTCTCGGCGCGAGCGTCGCGGCCTCGACACGGCTCCCGATCGACTTCGTCGGGATCGAGCGGCGGGTCGTCGCGTTCCCCGTCGCGGAGGGCCGCTACGGGCGGATCGCCGGGATCAAGGGCCAGGCGCTGTACTCGGTGTTCCCGGTGAAGGGCGGCCGCGGCGACGACCCGCCGCTCGGCCGCGTCGACGCGTTCGACTTCGCGGCACGGCAGGCCCGGACGCGGCTGCGCGACGTCGGCGACTTCTGGCTCGCCCGCGACGGCGCCACGCTGCTCTACCGGTCCCGGTCACGGTTGCGGCTGGTCACGGCGGGCCGCGAGCAGCCCCCGGACGACCGGCCGGGCCGCCGCAGCGGCTGGATCGACCTCGACCGCGTCAAGGTGTCGGTGTCCCCGGCGACCGAATGGCGGCAGATGCTCCGCGAGACGTGGGTGCTGCAGCGCGAGCACTTCTGGGACGAGGACATGGCGGGCATCGACTGGGACGCCGTGTACCGCCGCTACCTCCCCCTTGTCGACAAAGTGACAACTCGTGGGGAGTTCTCCGACCTGCTGTGGGAGATGCAGGGCGAGCTCGGCACGTCCCACGCCTACGAGATCGGCGGCGAGTACCGCAGCCGCCCCGTCTACGCCCAGGGTTTCCTCGGCGTCGACTGGGCCGTCCGCGACGGCCGGTTCGTGCTCGCGCACATCATCGAGGGCGATCCGTGGGACCCCGCCGCCACGTCCCCGCTGAACCGTCCGGGCATCGACGTCCGGCCCGGCGACGCGGTCGTCGCGATCAACGGCGAGCCCGTCGCGCCCGGCGGCGTCGTCCCCGGCGAGCGGCTGGTCAACCTGGCCGGCGAGGAGGTGCTGCTGACGATCCGGCGCGGCGACGCCGCCCCCTTCACCGTCGCCGTGACGACGCTCGCCGACGAGCGTCCCGGCCGGTACCGCGACTGGGTCGCCGCGAACCGCGCCCTCGTGCACGAGCGGACCGGCGGGCGCGCCGGCTACCTGCACGTCCCCGACATGGGCGCGGACGGGTTCGCCGAGTTCCACCGCGGCTTCCTCGCCGAGTACGACCGCGAGGCGCTGATCGTCGACGTCCGGTTCAACGGCGGCGGCAACGTGTCCGGGCTGCTGCTGCAGAAGCTCGCGCGCCGCCGGATCGGCTACAACTTCCCGCGCTGGGGCGTCCCGATGCCGTACCCGCGCGAGTCGCCGCGCGGCCCGATGGTCGCGATCACCAACGAGCGGACCGGCTCGGACGGCGACCTGTTCAGCCACGCGTTCAAGCTGCTCGGCCTCGGCCCCCTCATCGGCCGCCGGACGTGGGGCGGCGTCGTCGGCATCCGGCCCCGGCACCGCCTCGCCGACGGCACCGTCACCACGCAGCCGGAGTTCTCGTTCGCCTTCGACGACGTCGGCTGGCGCGTCGAGAACTACGGCACCGACCCCGACATCGAGGTGGACGTCACGCCGCAGGACCACGCGAACGGCACCGACGCCCAGCTCGTCCGGGCGATCGACGAGGCGCTCGGGCTGCTCGGCCGGTTCCCACCGCACACGCCCGACCCGTCCACCCGCCCGGTGTTCAAGGCGGGCGGCGCCTGAGGCCCGAGCCGGGGTCCGAAGCGGGGGTCCGAGCCGGGGTCCGGGGCCCCGGCTCGCGTCACCAGTTCTCGCCGGTCTCGTCGTCGCGGTCGTGGAGGTCGTCGAGCTGGTTGCCGTACAGCTCGTCCTCGTCGTCCTGGCGGCGCGGGCGGTGGCTCGTCATGTCCTCGTCGTGCATGCCGCCCATGTCGGCGGAGTACTCGTCGTCCTCGCCGAACCCGTGGCCGCCGCCCTCGAAGCCGGGCTCGTCCTGGTAGCCGTGCGGGCCGGGCCCGTAGCCCTGGCCGCCCTGCTCCTGCCGCATCGACGGCTCGTCGGTGCCCCGCGACTCCGACGATCCCATCGACGAGCTCATCTCGTCGCCGCGCTCGTAGGCGTCCTCCTCGCGCGTCGAGTACAGGTCGTCCGGGTCCTGGCCCCGGTAGCGGTCCTGCTCGTCCATCGTGATCCCCCCGACATCGGCCTTTCGCGCTCGGTCCGGCGCATCGGCCCCCATACCCAGATAACTCCGTGTAACAACCGCGATGCCGGACAACACCCTCTGCATCTCTATAGAGAGACCTAGGAAAAAAGCTAGAAAGCCTTAGAGAAACCTCGGAAGGGAAGGCAGGAGAATCTACGGCTTTCTAGCGTGCTTGCTAGAAAGCCGAATAGACACCGGACGGCGCGGTCCGATGCGGCTTTATAACGGCTTCTAGCATCCAGGCTAGAAACCCGTAGAGAACTGTCGGGTCAGGCGGGCTGGGAGCGGAGGAACTTGCCGAAGTGCGGGACCGTGAACGCGACCATGCCGCGCTCCGCGCTGTAGATCAGGCCCTTCTTGATCAGGCCGTCGCGGGCGGGCGACAGGCTGGACGGCTTGCGGCCCAGCTCGTCGGCGACCGCCGCCGTCGGCACCGGATCGTCGCCGAGCATCGCCATCGCGCGCATGTAGTCGCGCTCGGCGGGCGTCGCCCGCTCGTAGCGGCTGCCGAAGAAGCCCACGGCTAGCTCGCTCTCGGCCTCCGGCGCGGCGACCCGGATGTCCTCGGCGGTGATCGGGGTGTCGGGCGCGACGTCCCAGACGACCTTCGCGTACGCCTGCACGAAGTAGGGGTAGCCGTCGGCCGCGCCGTACAGCGCGTCGAGGGCGTCCTTGGTGAAGGTGACCTCCTCCCGCTCGGCGGGCGCGAGGAGCGCGACGTCGGCGGACTCGCGGTCGAGCCGGTCGATGCGCGCGTACCGGAACAGCCGCTCGGAGTAGGACTTGCTCGCCGACAGCACGGCGGGCAGGTGCGGCAGGCCCGCGCCGACCACGATCAGCGGGCCGCCGATCTGCGACAGCTCGTGGCACGCGGCGCACAGCGCGGACACGTCGTCGGCGGGCACGTCCTGCATCTCGTCGACGAACAGCGCGATGCCGGCGCCGACGTCGGTGGCGACGGACGCGGCGTCCACGAACAGCTCGGTGAGGTCGATCTCCAGGTCGCCGGAGTCGGCGCGGCCGCGCGAGGCGGGCACGTCGATCCCGGGCTGCCAGCGGTGCGCCCGCGCCTTCGCCTTGGTGCCGGACGGCTCCGGACCGGCCTGCGCGAACGCCTTCAGCACGCCGAGGAACGCCTCGATCCGGTCGGGTGCGCGGTGCCGGGGCGCGAGCTCCCGCACCGCCATGTGCAGCGCGGACGCGACGGGCCGCCGGATCGACTGGTCGGGCCGCGCCTCGATCTTGCCGGTGCCCCACAGCTTCTGGATCGCCATCGACCGGAACGCGTTGAGCAGCACGGTCTTGCCGACGCCGCGCAGCCCGGTGATGATCATGCTGCGCTCGGGGCGGCCCCGGGCGACCCGTTCCAGCACCACCTCGAACTGCCTCAGCTCGCGGTCGCGGCCGGCCAGCTCCGGGGGGCGCTGCCCGGCGCCAGGGGCATAGGGATTGCGCACGGGGTCCACGCTCTCGGACTCTATGAGGCGATATAGCTGCGGCCGTAGATTTGGGTAGAAACCGCTGCGGCGTGTCGCGCGCTCGTGCCGCCGGCCGTGCGCGGTGCGGTTGAGAGGTGCGGTGCGGTTGAGAGGTGGGGCCGCCGTCGCCACCATGTCGCCTCCCGGGCGAGCGGGTCGAACAAGTCGAACTTCTGTTCGACTCATTCGAACACAGTAGCGCACGCCTCCCGCCCCGTCATCCGAACCCGCTGACTCCCCCGCTTTCCCTCGCGGCGCCGCGCTCGATCGAACCCGTGGCCCCGCCCGCACGTCGAAATCGGCATGTTCGCGGCAGACAGCGCACTCGGACGCCCCTCGCTCACGGCCCCCTCAGCCCTGCACCCGGGCCTCGCCGGCTCCACCGGCGTGTTCATCGCCTTCGTCGTCCTGGCGGTGGTGGTCATCGTGTGGTCGGCCGTCCGCAGCCGCCGGCAGATGAGGGAGCTGCGCGAGCACATCGCCGCGTGCGGCTGGCGGCCCGTCGAGCGCGACGAGTCGATGCCCCGTCCCGTCGCGTCGGCCGTGCGGTCCAGGCGGACGAAGCTGGCGGTCGCGGCCGAGGAGCCGTACCCGCTGTGGCTGGTCTGGCACCGGTGGACGGAAAGCCAGGGCACCGGCGACAACCGCAGGACCACGACCCACGACCTGACCCGCTACTTCCTCCTTCCCAGTGGCGGATACCGGGACGTGGAGGTCGTGAAGCGCACCGCGATCGGCGGGTTCTTCATGCCGGTCCGCGGCGTCGGCACCGGCGACGCGGCGTTCGACAAGAGGTTCCTGATCCGGGGGCTCGGCGAGCAGCAGGCGGTGCGGCTGCTCACGCCCGCGCTGCGCGCGGCGATGCTCGCCGGCGAGGTGCCGGCGTGGGAGATCTCCGGCGGCGTGCTGATCTCCGCGTACACCGACGCGCCGTCCATCGGCACCTTCCAGCCGCGGGCGGACGCGCTCGTCACCCTGGCCGGCATGCTGACCGACCCCACCACCGCCTAGCCCCAGCGCTTCACCGGGTTCGGCGGGCGGCCCAGACGGCGCGCTCGGTGCGGACCGCCAGGTCGTCGCGGTGCAGGACGCCGCCGGGGCCGCCGGTGTCGAGCAGCCGGTCGAGCGCGGCGAGGTCCTCGGACGCGAGCTCGTCCGCGACGGCGTCCCGGATGCGGCGCAGGCTGCTCAGGGCGTAGCGGCCGACCGCCTCGTCGCGCGAGCCGTCGATGTCCACGGTCAGGACGCGTTCGCCCGCGAGCGCGAAGCCGGCGGCGGTCAGCAGCGGCCCCCAGTCGGCGCCGCGGTAGGGCATCTGCTCGGCGGTGAGACGGTCGGCGACGGCATGGAGGCGTTCTTCCAGGCCCGGCCGGTCCGGCGGGGCGTCGTCCGGGAGGAAGCGCGGGAAACCGGCCAGTTCCACGACGGCGAACAGGCCGCCCGGCGCGAGCAGGTCGTGGACCTTGCGCAGCGCGCGCTCCGGGTCGGCCATGTGGTGCATCGAGGCCGACGCCCACACCAGGTCCGGCGTGCCGAGGTCGGGCCAGTCGGCGTCGAGGTCCGCCTGGACGGCGCGCACGCGCTCGGCCATCCCGCGCTCGCGGGCCTTCTCCCGCAGGCGGTCGAGGTGCTCGGCCGAGGAGTCGACGGCGGTGACGCCGGCCTCCGGATACCGGGTGAGCAGCGCGAACGTCCCGGCCCCGGTGCCGCAGCCCAGGTCCACGATCCGGCCGGGGCTCCCTTCGACGGGCAGCCAGGCGATGATGTCGGCGATGTGCTCGGCCAGGACGTCCGCGCCGAGATCGAGCATCTCGGCCTGGTCGTCGTCACCGTGGTGATGCCCGTGGTGGTGGCCGTGGTGCCCGGCGTGCGGCGGTGAATCGCTCATGGCGCCACACTAGAAGCGGAGTGCCTGCGCTGCTCCTTCCGCAGCGACCCCGCACCGAAGTGGAGACCGTTTCCCGGCCCGGCCCTGCCGTTTCGTCAGTGCACCCGGATTTCGTCGGTGCGCCCGGATACCGTCGCGATCATGGCGCGGATCCGGTACCTCAAGGGCGACGCGACCTCGCCCCAGGCCAAGGGGCCGAAGGTCATCGCGCACATCTGCAACGACCGCGGCGGCTGGGGCAGGGGCTTCGTGGAGGCGGTGTCGCGGCGCTGGCCCGAGCCGGAGGCCGCCTACCGCCGCTGGCACCGCGGCCGCGCCGGCAACGACTTCGGGCTCGGCGCCGTCCAGATCGTCCAGGTCAAGCCGGACGTGTGGGTCGCGAACATGATCGGGCAGCACGGCCTCAAGACGAGCCGCAGCTCCGGCCCGCCGGTCCGCTACGAGGCGGTGCGGGAGTGCCTGCGCCGGCTCGCCGCCGAGGCCGCCGAACTCGGCGCGAGCGTCCACATGCCCCGGATCGGCTGCGGCCTCGCCGGCGGGCGCTGGGACCGCGTCGAACCCCTCGTCGCCGCGGAACTCGCGGATCACGGCGTCCCCGTCACGGTCTACGACACGGACTGATCCTCGGCCCCCGGCGCCACGCGGACGTTGGCTCTCGCGGGTGAGGCGCGTCCGGCACCGCGGTTCCTAGCGTGATGACTCCGACGATCAAGAAGGAGCATCACGTGATCCGGAACAGGCGTGCAGCGGGCGGCGCACTCGCCATCGGCCTGGCGGTCGGCATGCTGGCGGGCACCGGCGTGCCCGCGCACAGCGCCACGGCCGCCGCCGGGGCCGGGGCCGGGGCCGCCGACCGCAGCGGGTTGCCCGCGATCCTGGAACGGCTGACCACGGACGACGGCGCGCCCGGCGCGCTCCTCGAAGTCCGCGACCGGGACGGCGGCACCGTGCTGACCAGCGGTGTCGGCGACGTGCGGAACCGCACGCCCGTCCCCCGCGACAGCCGTTTCCGGATCGGCAGCGTGACCAAGACGTTCGTGGCGACGGTCGTGCTCCAGCTCGTGGGCGAGCATCGCGTCGTCCTGGACGCACCGGTGGAGCGCTACCTGCCCGGCGTCATCCGCGGGCACGGCAACGACGGGCGGCGCATCACCGTCCGGCAGCTGCTCCAGCACACCAGCGGCCTGCCCGACTACCTCGACTACGTCACCCCGCAGGACGTCCTCAAGGACCCGCTCGCCCACCACGACCTCCGCGCCATGGTGGACGTCGCGCTCGCCCATCACCGGGTGTTCAAGCCCGGCCGCGAATGGAAGTACTCCAACACGAACTACCTGGTGGCGGGCCTGCTCATCGAGAACGTCACCGGCCGCCCGTACGGTGAGGAGATCGGTCGGCGCATCATCGGGCCGCTCGGCCTGCACGCGACGTCCGTGCCCGGCGACGACCCGGCGATCCCCGGGCCGCATCCCCGCGGGTACGTGCGGCCGGGCGAGGGCGCGCCGCTGATGGACGTCACCGAGCTCAACCCGACGGTCGCGGGCCCCGGCGGCGGGATGGTCTCCAGCGCGTCCGACCTGGGCCGGTTCATGGGCGCACTGCTCGACGGCCGGCTCCTGGCCCCGGCGCAGCTGCGGGAGATGATGAGGACGCGTCCGACCGGCAACGCCGACGGCCGCGCCTACGGTCTCGGCCTGGAGAGCAGGCCGCTGCCCTGCGGCGGCCTCTACTGGGGCCACACCGGCGACATGCTGGGATTCGAGACCGTGACCGGCGCGACGAGCGGCGGCAGGCAGGCGACGGTCATGGTGAACCTCGACCCCGGCGGCTCGGACGCGCAGGACGCCGACATGGAGACCGCCGTCCAGACCGCCCTGTGCGAGCCGCAGGTCAGCGGCCGGTGAGCCCGGCGAGCCTGCGCTCGAACGTGGCCCGCTCCGGTTCATTGCCGGCGAGCGCGACGGCGGCCCGGTAGGCGTCGGCCGCCTCGCCGGTCCGGCCGAGGCGGCCCAGCAGGTCGGCCCGCGCCGCGTGGAACAGGTGGTAGCGGCGCAGTTCAGGGGCACCGGACAGGTCGTCCATGAGGGCGAGCCCGGCGCCGGGGCCGTCGCGCATGGCGACCGCCACAGCGCGGTTCAGCGCGACGAGCGGGGACGGCTCGATCCGGAGCAGCACGTCGTACAGCGCGACGATCTGCGGCCAGTCGGTGCCGTCGAAGCAGTCCGCCTCGTCGTGCAGCGCCGCGATCGCCGCCTGTACCGCGTACGGCCCGACACTGGGCCCCGTCAGCGCCGGGACGACGAGCCGCTGCCCTTCGGCGATGAGGTCGGCGTCCCACAGCGCGCGGTCCTGGTCTTCGAGGAGCACCTGGTCCCCGGCCGCGTCGACCCTCGCCGGACGCCGCGCGTCGGTGAGGAGCAGCAGCGCGAGGAGCCCCGTCACCTCTCGCTCTTCGGGCAGCAGCCCGTGCAGGATCCGGGCGAGCCGGACGGCCTCGTCGGCCAGCCCGGGACGCAGCAGATCGTCGCCGAAGGTCGCGGCGTATCCCTCGGTGAAGACCAGGTAGACGGCCCGGAGGACGCCCGGCAGCCGGGCCGGCAACTCGTCCGGCCCCGGCACCCGGAACGGGATGCGCGCGTCGCGGATCTTGCGTTTCGCGCGGACGATCCGCTGCGCCATCGTCGCGGGCGGCACCAGGAACGCGCGGGCCACCTCCGGCGTCGTCAGGCCCGCGAGGAAGCGCAGCATCAGCGCGGTCCGCGCCTCCTCCGGCAGCGCGGGATGGCAGCAGGTGAAGAACAGCCGCAGCCGCTCGTCCGGAATGTCGTCGAAGCCGGGCTCCGCCGGGGACGCGGCGGACCGCTCGCCCTCCGCCCGCAGCGCCGCCAGCCGCGCCGCGTGCGCCCGGTCCCGGCGGATCCGGTCGAGCGCCTTGCGGCGGGCCACCGTCAGCAGCCACGCCAGCGGCTTGTCGGGCACCCCGTCGACCGGCCACCGCTGCAGCGCCGTCTCCATCGCGTCGGAGACGACCTCCTCCGCCAGGTCGAGGTCGCCGAACCGGGCGGCGAGCAGGGCGAGCAGCCGGCCCCGGTCCTCGCGGAACACCGCCTCCACGGAGCGGGCCGCCCGCCCCCCGCTCACGACGCGTCCGGCTCCCACACCGTGCGGACCTCGACGGTGCCGTACCGCGCCCCGGGACACCGGGCCGCCCAGTCCAGCGCCGCGTCCAGGTCGGGCACGTCGATCAGGTAGTAGCCGCCGACGATCTCCCGGGTCTCGGCGAACGGCCCGTCCGTCACGACGCGCTCCCCGTCCGCGCGGACGTGCACGGTCGTCCCGGTGCCGAGGTCCAGCGCGTTCCCGTCGACCTTCACCCCGGCGTCGGTGACGGCCTTGTCGTACGCCATGAACTCCTCGACGCTCGGCTCCCCGGCCGACGGCTCCCCGGGCGACCGGGTGTTGATCAGCAGCAGATACTTCACCGCGCGCTCCTTTCCCATTGAATGGTTGCGCGGTGATGACGCACCCCACCCCCGGAAATCGACACCCCGTCCGAAGATTCTTCCGAACGCGCGCTCAGGCCTTCCCGCCCGGACGCCGCACGACCGCAGTCCCCGCATCGAGATCGACGCGCCCACGCGGCGGCGCACCGTCGTCCTCCTCGTCCCGCAGCATCAGCGACGAGCGGCGCTGCTCCTGCTGGTGGCGGTGCGTCCCGTGGAAGAAGGCGTCCAGCTCACCGACCGCGACCGCCGTCACCGGCCGTCCCACCTCGTCCCTCCGCCACGGCAGCCGGAACCTGCGATGCGCCCACAACCCCGCCCGATCGAGCACAGCGAACCCGACCAGCCCGATGACCAGCCCAGGAATCGTCAAGAACACAACAAGCGCCACACCCCACCAACGACCGACCCCCACCAACGGTTGCGCTCCCGGACACCCCTGCAGTTGAGTGCCCTTGACAGACCGCCCGCTGGGGCGGCCTGAAACGCAGGAGAGCCGGAGGATTGTGGGCGGCAAGCGCACGACCAGCTTGTGGTTCGACGTCGGTCAGGCGGAGATCCACCGAGTGGCCTTCTCGTTCGACAAGTGGTCGGGGCAGCTGGTCATCACCGTCGACGGCATCCCCGTCACGCAGCAGCTCCGCCTGTTCTCGCTGAGCCTCACCAAGCGCTGGGCCTTGGACGTCGGCGTGCAAGAGCGCCATTCCGTGGTGATCGAGAAGAAACGGAAACTGCTGCTCGCCGGCTTCCGACCGCAGACCGTCCGAGTACTCGTCGACGGCACCCTCCTAACCTCCGCCTCCATGTAACCCGCACGCCGCGAGGGCCCGCGCGCAGCTGCGGGCGTGAGGGGATCTCGTCGCCCGGCGCCGGCACCCCGTCCACGATCTGCTGCCGCAGTTCATCCGCTATGCGCTGGTACGCGGGCTGCGTCACGGTGACTCCAGGCGGCCGGGTACGGGTCAGGCGGCGGAGATGAGTCCGCGGAGCTCTCGCGCCTCCGAAAGGTCGCGCGCGCCATCGGGAAGGGCAGCGAGCACCTGCTCTGCCAGGTGCCGCGTGGCCATGACGGGCCGGGGCCTCCCCTGAAGCGACGCGACGGCCGACCCGGTCCCCTCGCGCACCTCGCCGCGCCTGACCAGGTCGACGGAGCGCATCAGACGCAGGTTGACGATGGGCGCCGCGGCCGTCGGCGGATAGAACGTCTCGGTGTGGTCGACCATCGCCCCCGCTCTTCCATCACCGATGATCGTGTGGACGTATGCCTCATTCCAATGGAGTTGGCTTTCTTGGAATTCGAGGATGGACTGCTCACCGGAGCCGTGCGGTAGGTGCTCGAAAGTACGCTTCAGCATGCCGAGACTGTGACGCGCTGTGGCTATATCACCGTGGGAGGCGGCCATGTAGGCGCTGGCGGCATAAGCCCGCGCGAGGCCGGAGGACGGAGTTCCGTCGGCGATCTGTTCCGCGTCCCTGACCATGGCCATGACGGAATGGTGCGAGCCGCTCGCCCATCCCGCCCACTGCGCCGCCCTTCCTCGGACCCAGACGCGCAGCGTGCGGTCACCGGATGCGTCGGCCGCCCGGCGCGCCGTGTGCCACGTCCGGCGCGCGGCGCGGTCCTCGCCCAGGTTGCCCAGCGCCTCCGCCAGGATGCCCGAGAGACCGGCGCTCACCCGGAGCAGCCCGGCCTGCTCTCGAGGCGGACGCCCCTTCCTGAGGAGTTCGCCCACCGCGACGATGTCCGCGGTCACCGCCGGAACGAATGATTCGAACGGCCGCCGGTAGATCTGATGACCGTACTCGTGGACGACCCGCTCCCATTCCCCGAGATCATCCGCCCGGCCGAGGACGTGGTCGATGCCGGACAGCAGCTCTTCCATTACGCCGGGCGGCACGACGCTCCCCGCGCCGATCGCTGCGATCAACTGGAGTGCGGCGCGCCTTTTCACATCGTCGTCCCAAAGGTCGAGAGCGGGCATCTTGAACGTACCCACCGCGGCCGTGACCGCATCATGACCGTCCGTGTCTCGGGCCGGAGCGGGGAACAGGTCGTCCGGCTCCATGCCGAAGGCGGCGGCGTAGGCGTGCGCCCATTCACGCGGGAAGTGCTTGCCCTTCTCGTGGTCGAGGATCTGGCGCGCGAGGTTGGCCACCGAGCCTCGGCGTAGTCCTGCGGCCTGCATCAGGCGCCGGGCCATCTCGTGCTTGCCCCATCGACGGGCCTCGCGTTCGGCCTGGATGCGGACGGCCCATGACGGACGGGCTTGCTGCTCGCTGGTCATCGTCGTGCCACCTCGCGCTCTGACCCGGAGAACCCGGAGACGGGGGCCTCTCCGGGGCTTCTCCGCCATTCTCCACTGCCATCACACGGGGTGACGGCGATTCACTGTACGAAGCGGGGCGCGCGTCGAGGCTTTGGCGGCCTGGGCGGTGGTCGGGTGATCGGCGCGCGTCTCGTCCTCTGGAGATGAGACGGCCCCGGCGCGGCGATTGCGGCGCCGGCCGGGGCCTGACCAGGAAGTGAGGTCCTGGCTGTGGCGAATCGTACGATCTCCGGCGACCCGCTCGCGGCGTTGGCCGCGCATCTGTCGGCGCATCGGCTCACGGTGGAGCTGACGTCGCGCGGGCTTCGGGTCGTCAATCCGGACGTTCCGGGATGTTGCGACGAGAGCCGCTCCGCGTCCGATCTCATCACGTGCCGTGCGCGAGGTGAGGACTTTGGAACTGCGTGGTTCTGGACGTCGTGGGGCGAGCCGATCGCGCGGGCCGACCGGATCACCGACGCGGCCGTGTTCATTCGCGGCTATCTGACAGGGGCCGGACGGTGACGGCGCCGTGGGCTGTCGTCGAACTCGATCCCGAGAGGGTGGCGGCGGAGTTGGCGCGGCGGTTTCCCGGGGTGTCGGCGTGGTGGGGCGAGTTCACCGGTCGGTGGTGGGCCTTCGCGCGGGACTGGGCGGGGCGTGACCGACTTGTGGAGGCGGCGAGCCCTGCGGCGCTTGCGGAGGTGCTGTGGCAGATCGGGGCGGGACGGCGGCTGCCGTCCCGCACGGTCCAGCGTGCCGATGTGGCGGCTTGTCGACATGTGGGCCGGGCCGGGTCGCGGCGGGGTGGGTGGGTGCGGAGGGTGTTCGGGCTCTAGGTCGGGGCGATGGTGCGGGGACGTTTCCGTCCCCGCACCATCGTTTCAGGACAGGGGCTCGTCGGCCGCCGAGAGGTGCGGGACGGGGACGGTCCCCATGCGGCCCGCCTGGAAGTCCTCGAAGGCCTGGACGATCTCGTCGCGGGTGTTCATGACGAACGGCCCGTAGCGGGCGACCGGCTCGCGGATCGGGAGGCCGCCGAGGATCAGGATCTCCCAGCCGTTCGCGCTGGCGAGCGGCTGCGTGTCGGCGGCGCGGACGACGAGGCCGTCCTGCTCGCCGTGGTGGTGCGAGCCCGCGAACACGGCGAGCTGCCCCTCGTCCAGGCCGATCTGCTCGACGCCGACGGTGCCGCGCCCGGACAGGACGTAGACCATCGCGTTGAAGTCGCGCGGCCACGGCAGGGTGAGCCGGGCGCCCGGCGCGACGGTGGCGTGCAGGTAGTTGATCGGCGTGTACGTGACGCCGGGGCCGTCGTGTCCGGCGAGCGAACCGGCGATCACCCGGACGAGCGAGGAGCCGTCGTCGGCGGCGAGCAGCCTCACGTCCCGGGCCTGGATGTCCTGGTAGCGGGGCTGCACCCACTTCTGCGCGCGGGGCAGGTTCACCCAGAGCTGGACGCCGTGGAACAGGCCGCCCTTGGCGACGAGTTCGGGCGGCGGCTGCTCGATGTGCTGGATGCCGGACGCGGCCGTCATCCACTGGGTGGCGCCGTCGGAGATGAGGCCGCCGCCTCCCGTGGTGTCCTGGTGCTGGAACGCGCCGTCGATGATGTAGGTGACGGTCTCGAAGCCGCGGTGCGGATGCCACGGGGTGCCCTTCGCCTCACCGGGCGCGTACTCGACGGCGCCCATGTGGTCGAGGAGGAGGAACGGGTCGGCGAGTGACAGGTCGATGCCCGGGAACGGGCGGCGGACCTCGAAGCCCTCGCCCTCCAGGTGGCGCTTCGCGGTGACGATCTTCGCGACGCGGCGCCAGTCGGTGCCGGCGTCCGGCAGCAGCGGCAGCCGGGGCAGGGTCAGCGGGTCGGCCATCACGGCTGGCATGGGGTCCTCCGTCCGTCGGTGCCCGTGTGGGGCGGGCGTTGCCCCCTACAATCTAGTTGATGCTTCAACTATTCCCCCGGTATACTGATCCGCATGAGCGAACCACGCTGGCTCGACGCCTCCCAGCAGCGTGATTGGCGGGCCTACGTGGACGGGAGCGTCCGGCTCACCGAGATCATGGACCGCGACCTGAAGACCAGGCACGGGCTCTCGGTGTCGGAGTACGAGATCCTCGTCCGGCTGTCCGAGGCGCCCGGCCACCGGCTGCGCATGGCGGAGCTCGCCGACAACGCGAGCCAGTCGCGCAGCCGGCTGTCGCACACCTGCTCCCGGCTGGAGTCGAAGGGCCTCGTCAAGCGGGACAACTGCGGCACCGACAAGCGCGGCGTGTACGCGCAGCTGACCGACGACGGCTTCGCGACGCTGGAGCGCGCCGCCCGCGACCACGTCGAGGTCGTCCGCGAGTACCTCATCGACGTGATCGAACCCGAGGACCTCGAGGCGATCGGACGCGCGTTCAGCGCCGTCCTCAAGCGGCTCGGCGCGACCTGAGCCGCCGCGGCGCGACCTGAGCTACAGGGTGACCGTCACCCCGGTCAGGAACCCCACCGACACCAGGGTGAGGAACACCCAGGCCAGCATCATCCCGGCGCCGAACGACCGCCACCGGCCGCCGACCTTCCACACCAGCAGCCCGCCCAGCCCGAACGCCAGCACCAGCAGCGTCACGAACTGCGGCAGCAGGCTCGGCCGCCGGCTCATCATCAGCGGCGCGTACATCATCACGAAGTCGACGAACACGAACAGACCGAACCCCGCGGCGATCGCGCCGACCTCCCGGCCGCTCAGCGACCGGGTGCGCTCGGCGAAGTCCAGCGCGCGCTCCGACCGCAGCCGCAGCCGCGGGCGCTCCGCGTCCGCGGCGGGCTCCTCCTGCACGCTCTGCGCGACGGCGAAGATCTCGTCCTCGAGGCTCGGGACGTCCCTCTCCTGCGGATCCGCCATTCCGGCTCCCTGAGGGCCGGCGGATGCCGGGCGACATGCCCGGCGAGGTGGACGACGTTCGCGGCCCGTTCGCCCCGGCCCCTTTCCGGCGGACGCGCCGTCAAACGCACCGTAGCGAATCGGAGGTCCAACGCGAAGGCCATGTGACGTGCGATCCTGCAAAGATGCCAGCTAGAGGGCCACTTCGCAGTGCGGCGTTCGCCGCCGTGTTCATCACCGTGTCGGCCGCCGCGACCGGATGCGGCAACGGATCCGACAACGGGGGCAAGTCCGGGACGGCGACTCCCGCCACGCCGCCCACCGCGTCCGGGACCGCGACCGGCTCGGCGTCGCCGTCCGCGAAGCCGACGAACCAGAAGTTCGCGGCGCAGATCAAGCGCGTCACCGCCGGGGACCTCAAGTACTCCTGGCACCGGGGCTGCCCGGTCGCGCCGTCCGGGCTCCGGATGATCCAGATGAACTACTGGGGCATGGACCACAAGCCGCACGACAACGGGCAGCTCGTCGTCAACGCGAAGGCGGCGAGCGACCTCGTCACGGTGTTCCGGAAGCTCTACAACATGCGGTATCCGATCGAGCGCATGGAGCCGGTCGACAAGTACAAGGGGAGCGACTTCGCCTCCATCGAGGCCGGCAACACGTCGGCGTTCAACTGCCGCAACGCCACCGGGTCCAGCTCGTTCTCCCAGCACGCGTTCGGTCTCGCCGTCGACCTCAACACGTGCCAGAACCCGTACGTGTACGCGGACGGGCACGTCGCCCACAAGAACTGTGCGAAGTACGCGAACCGGAAGAACCGCGATCCCGGTGTGATCCACGCCGGCGACCGGGTGGTGAAGGCGTTCGCGTCGATCGGCTGGGGCTGGGGCGGCGAGTGGAGCGGCGCCCGCGACTACCAGCACTTCAGCAGCAACGGCCGCTGACCGGGACGTGCCGCGGCGGTGGCCGCGCGCAATCGTGTTCCGGGGGCCCGCGCACGGGGGATGGACGCGCCGTCGCGTCCGCGCGGGCGGCTGCCCGGGATCAGACCATCATGAGCGCGATCACGCCGACCACGACCACGACCGCCACGACGGCGAGGCCGACGATGAGGGGCATGTTCGGGCCGGACTTCTCCGCCGGCGCCCGGTTGGCGAAGTTCTGAAACTGGTGGGTGGTACCTGCCGGATCATTCGGTGTCTGCGACATGCCGAAGAGGGTAACGGATGCCTTCCGCCCGATTCGGGCGGTTTCGCGGGTCGGCGTCGCGTCGCGCCGTGTCGAGCGGAGAGTGTGGGATTCGAACCCACGAGGACTGTCCCCAGCCCTGGGCGCTTTCAAGGCGCCTGCACTAGTCCACTATGCGAACTCTCCTCGGCCACGCCCGGGTGGCCACGGCCAACGATAGCGGGCTCATCCGGCCGCCTCGACCGCATATCCCGGGATCGACGGCCACCGGACCGTCATCACGACGGACTCCTCCTCGGCCTGCCACGAGTGGTCGACGCCGCGTCCCCACACGACGTAGTCGCCGGGCTCGGTGAGCAGGACGTCGCGTCCGGGGAACTCCAGCCGGAACCGGCCGCTGATCAGCACGAGCAGCGCGGTGCGCTTCTCCCCGCTGGTCCAGCGCGCGCGCCGCTCGCCCTTGGGGTGGACGCCCCATTTGATCTCGACGTCCTCGCTGTGCCGCAGGTCGCCGGGCGGCTTGAAGTGGCCCAGCAGCCAGCCGCGGTCCCCGGCCGCGTCCGCCGCGGCCCTGCCCACGTAGACGCCCTGGTCGTCGCTCTCCACGGGAGGCGACTCTAGTGGCGGCGGAGCGCGGGCCGGGCCGGGCGGAGCGGTCCGGAGGCCGGGTCAGGCGGAGCGGTCGGGGCGGGGGTAGGCGAAACCGTCGCCGACGATCGCGGCGAGGTTCAGGTACGCCTCGCGCGTCGCCTGCGCGAGCTGCTCCAGCTCCACTTCGGCGCCCTCTTCCAGGTGGTCGTCGTAGGGGATCCGGACGACGGCCCGGCAGCGGCTCTCGAAGTGCGCCTGCAGCTTGTCCAGGTCGACCTGGCTGCGCGTCCGGTTGCGGACCATCGACAGCACCACGACGCCGTTGCGGACGAGGTGGCCGTGATCGTGCGCCTCGAGCCAGTCGAGGGTCGCGCTCGCGGACCGGGCGCCGTCCACCGACGGGGAGCTGACCAGGACGAGCTGGTCGGCGAGCCGCAGCACCCCGGACATCGCGGAGTGCAGCAGGCCCGTCCCGCAGTCGGTGATGCAGATCGAGTAGTACTGCTCCAGGACGGCGGCGACGGCCTCGTAGTCCTCGGCGCTGAACGCCTCGCTGACCGCGGGGTCGCGGTCGGACGCGAGCACCTCCAGGCGCGCGGCGTTCTGCGAGGTGAACGCGCGGACGTCGGCGTACCGCTGGATCTTGTCGCGGCTGTTGAGCAGGTCGCGGACCGTCGCGGCGGTCTCCAGCCGGACCTTGTCCGACAGCGTGCCGCGGTCGGGGTTGGCGTCCACCGCGATGACGGTGTCGCCGCGCATCGAGCCGAGCATCGAGCCGAGGCCGGTCGTGGTGGTGGTCTTGCCGACGCCGCCCTTGAGCGACATCACCGCGACGCGGTGGTGGCCGCCCGCCACGGGCGTGCGCGCGCGGGCGATGAGGTCCTTGCGGCGCAGCTCGCCCTGCGACTCGCCGGGGTGGACGCTGCCGCCGGTGGCCTTGTAGACCGCGCGCCGCCAGCCGGAGGACGGCGCGATGCGGCGCTCGCCGAGGAGGTTCTCGGAGCTGAGGCTGTCGGCGCTCTTCGGGTCGGCCTGCTGCTGTTGCTGCGGCTGGCCGGGGTACGGCTGGCCCGGCGGGACCTGCTGGTACGGGCCGGGCTGGCCCGGCTGCGGGGGCTGGCCGGGCTGCGGGTAGGCGTAGCCCTGCTGCGGCTGGGCCGGGTCGCCGCCCGGCGGCAGCTGCCCGTACGGCCGGCCGGTGGCGGGGTCGATCGGATAGGCCTGGCCCGTGTTCGGGTCGACCATGTACGGCTGGCCCGTGTTGGGGTCGACGGGATAGGGCTGCCCGGTCGCGGGGTCGACGGGGTAGGGCTGGGCGCCCTGGTTCTGCGGGTAGGGCTGCCCGGTGTTCGGGTCGACCGCGTACGGCTGGACGTTCGCGTTCGGGTCCTGCGGGGGCGGGAACGGCTGGCCGTTGGCGTGGGGGTCCTGCCCGAACGGCTGAGCGTTGGGGTCCTGCGGGAAGGGCTGCCCGGCGTTCGGGTCCTGGCCGAACGGCTGCGCGTTCGGGTCCGGCGCGAACTGCTGGGCATTCGGGTCCGGCGGGAAGGGCTGGGCGCCGTTCGCCTCGCCGGGGAACGGCTGGGCGCCGCCCGCGTTCGGGTCCGGCGGGGGCGGGAACGGCTGGTCGGGCAGGTAGGGCGGCAGCTGGTCGAGCGGCGGCGCGCCCTGCCCGTTGCCCGCGTCGTACGGCTGCGGCGGCCCGGTCTCCCAGGGCTGCTGCGGCTCGAACGGCTGGTACCCGCCGGCGTACGGCGGGGGCAGCATGCCGCCCTCGAAGGGCTGCGGCATGGGGCCGCCGTCGTAGGGCGGCAGGTTCTGCGCCGCCCCCGGCGCGGGCGGCGGCGGGCCGAAGTTCTCGGGTCCGAAGCTCTCCGGGCCGAAGCTCTCCGGGGGCTGGAGCGGCGGCGCGGCCAGCCACGGGTTGGCGTTCGGGTCGTGCGGGGGCTGCTGCCCCGGGTCGCCGGGCGCGCCCTCGGGCTGCGCCGCCGGCGGCTGCGCGGGCTGCGCGCCCTGCTGTTCGGGCTGCTCACCCGGCTGCGGGCCCTGCTGTTCGGGCTGCGCGGGAGGCGCCTGCCCGGCCGGCCGCTCGCCCTCGGTGGCGGCCGGCGGGGTGTCGGACGGCCCCGTCGTCTCGCCGCTCATCGCGTCGAGGGAGGCCAGCCGCTCCTCAAGGGAACGCCCGTCGTGCTCGTTCCTCGCCACCGATTTCTCCCCTCGGGCACACCTCTGATGATCATTACGGAGCAGGAGGGCAAAACGACCCCCACGCAGGATACCCGCGCGTCAATACCACGCATCCCGTCCGTAGATCCACTTTTCCCCGGCGGGCCGGGCGGAGGGGCGCGGAGGAGGGCGGGAGGAGGCAGGTCGGCGCGGTGTCCGGCGGCGGCGACGGTGCTCCCGCCCGCCGCCCGGTAGCGTGACCGTTATGCATGCGATCGTGATTCGCGAGCCGGGGGACGCCGACGTCCTGGAGTGGACGCGGGTGCCCGATCCGGAGCCGGGGCCCGGTGAGGTGCTGATCGACGTGGCGGCGAGCGCGGCGAACCGCGCGGACGTCATGCAGCGGATGGGCTTCTACAACCCGCCCGAAGGCGCCTCGCCGTATCCGGGCCTGGAGGTGTCGGGACGGATCGCCGCGCTGGGCGACGGCGTGACGGGCCTGGCGCCGGGCGACGAAGTGTGCGCGCTGCTGGCCGGCGGCGGCTACGCCGAGCGGGTCGCGGCGCCCGCGTCGCAGGTGCTTCCGGTGCCGCGCGGCGTGGACCTCGTGGACGCGGCCGGGCTGCCGGAGGTGGCGTGCACGGTCTGGTCGAACGTGTTCATGCTCGCGGGGCTGAGCGCCGGGGAGACGTTCCTCGTGCACGGCGGCGGCAGCGGTATCGGGACGCTGGCGATCCAGCTGGCGAAGGCGCGCGGCGCGAAGGTGGCGTGCACCGTCGGCAGCGCGGAGAAGGCGGACCGCTGCCGCGAGCTGGGCGCCGACGTCGCGATCAACTACCGCGAGGACGACTTCGTCGAGAGCGGCCCGTACGACGTGATCCTGGACGTGATCGGCGCGAAGTACCTGGAGCGCAACGTCCGGGCCCTCGCGACGGGCGGGCGGCTGATGGTCATCGGGTTGCAGGGCGGGACGAAGGCGGAGCTGGACGTGGGCGCGCTGCTGCGCAAGAGGGCGCTCGTGCACGCAACGGCGCTGCGGTCCCGTCCGTTGGAGGAGAAGGCGGGGATCGTGGCGGCCGTCCGCGAGCACGTGTGGCCGCTGCTGGAGTCGGGGGAGGTCCGCCCGGTGGTCGACCGGCGCGTCCCGATGGCCGACGCCGCCGCCGCGCACCGGCTGATGGAGCAGAGCGGCCATGTCGGCAAGATCCTGCTGACCGTGTGAGATGAGGGAGATATGAGCGAGCCTTCGAAGAACCAGTCGGAACAGGAACCGCACGTGCTCGTGGTGGGGCCGAACGGCATCGCCATGGAGGGCGCCGGCGACGGCGGCGAGCACGAGGGCAAGTCGATCACCGACATGGTCGAGCAGCCCGCGAAGGTGATGCGGATCGGCGGGATGATCCGGCAGCTGCTGGACGAGGTCAAGGCCGCCCCGCTGGACGAGGCGAGCCGCGCCCGGCTGCGCGAGATCCACAAGTCGTCCATCAAGGAGCTGGAGGACGGCCTGGCGCCGGAGCTGGTCGAGGAGCTGGAGCGGCTGTCGCTGCCGTTCGCCGACGAGTCCGTGCCGAGCGAGTCGGAGCTGCGGATCGCGCAGGCGCAGCTCGTCGGCTGGCTGGAGGGCCTGTTCCACGGCATCCAGACGACGCTGTTCGCGCAGCAGATGGCGGCGCGCGCGCAGCTGGAGCAGATGCGCCGGGCGCTGCCCGCGGGCATGATGCCGCAGGGCATGGACCAGCAGGACGACCAGGGGCCCCGCTCGTCCGGCCCCTACCTGTAGGACGCCCAGAACGCTGTCACGACGGCCGCAGCCCCGACGGGCGGGGGTGCGGCCGTCGTCACGGGAACAGGCGTTCCAGGATCCGCGCCACGCCGTCGTCGTCGTTGCGGGACGTGGTGTGCGTGACGGCGGCGAGGACGAGCGGGTGCGCGTTCGCGACCGCGTACGACGTGCCCGCCCAGGCGAGCATCGGCAGGTCGTTGGGCATGTCGCCGAACGCGGTGACGTCGGCGGCGCCGATGCCGTGCTCGGCGCACAGCGCTTCGAGGGCGCTGGCCTTGGTGACGCCGTGCGCGCTGATCTCCAGCAGCCCGCGCCCGGACGAGTGGGTGACGGTGACGAGGTCGCCGACGGCCTTCACGGCCCGCGCGGCGAGCTCGTCGGGGTCGGCGTCGGGGTGGAAGGCGAGCAGCTTGGTGCTGGGCCGGGCGACGAGGTCGGCGCCGTCGACGGGCCGGCCGCCGAGCGCCTCCGCGTCCCAGTTGGACAGGTCGTAGCTGGTCTCGAAGACGAACCCGTCCGGGTACTCGACGGCGAACCGGAAGTCGGGCGAGACGCCGCGCAGCCGCTCGACGGTCTCGGCGAGCACGCCCGGCGGGATCTGCCGGGCGTGCACGACGGTCTCGGTGTGCAGGTCGTAGACGAGGGCTCCGTTCGCGCAGATGGCGAGGCCGTGGTGGCGGACGGCGGCGGCGATCTCCGTCATCCAGCGCGGGGGCCGGCCGGTGACCATGACGAGCATCGCGCCGGCGCGCTCGACGCGCGCGAGGGCGGCGACGGTGCGCGCGGAGATGGTCCCGTCGGAGCGCACGATCGTGCCGTCGAGGTCGGTGGCGATCACGCGCGGCGCAGGTTCGGTCATGTCACCTTCCAGGTCGGCTGGGACTCACCTTAGGCGACGGGTCGGACGCGACATCCGCCCGGTTGCTCCCATCCGCCCCGTGTCCGGGGCCACGCGCGGCGGTCCGGGCGGCCACGGCGTTCGGGCGGTGTTCGCGGCCTGTTCCCGCCATGCCCCTTCCGTCCCGTCCGTCGCGGACCTAGGGTGTGGATCCACCCGAAACTTCTTCACGTTCCTCTCCCCCCGCGTGCGGAAGGCAGCAGATGACCCCCCGAACCCCCCGCCTGGTGTCGGCCGCGCTCGCGGGCGCCGTCGCGCTGGCCCCGTTCACCCTCCCGGCCCCGGCGTCCGCCGCGCCCGCGGCCGCCGCCCGAACCGCCTCCGCCGTCCGCGACGTCGCGGTGGACGGCGCCGTCAACGTCCGCGACATCGGCGGCTACGCGTCGAAGGACGGCAGGCATGTCCGCTACGGCCTCGTCTACCGGTCCGCGTCGCTCAGCAAGGTCACCGCGACCGGCGTCGCGCAGCTCCAGCGGCTCGGGCTGACGGCGTCCATCGACTTCCGCTCGCAGCTCGAGGTCGGCATGTCGGGCGCCGACAAGCTGCCCGCCGGCGTCACGCCCGTCGCCGCGAACATCAACGCGTTCTCGCCGACCCTCCTGACGATGGTCCCCGACCTGCTCAAGGCGATCCTCGCGCAGGACAAGCCCGGCGAGTTCATGGCGCTGTCGTACCGCGGGTTCGTCCACGACCCCGACTCCCGCAAGCAGTTCGCCGCCGCGCTCACCCGCATCGCGTCCGGCAAGGGCCCCGTCCTCTACCACTGCACCGAGGGCAAGGACCGCACCGGCGTCATGACCGCGATCCTGCTCACGATCCTCGGCGTCCCCAAGGACCAGGTGTACAGCGACTACCTGCGCTCCAACCAGGAGCTCGCCGACCAGAACGCCGCCGAGCTCGCCGAGCTGCAGAAGCTCGGCATCGACCCGGCGCTCGTCGAGCCGTTCCTGACCGTCCGCGCCTCCTACCTGGACACCGCGTTCGACCAGATCAAGCGGGACTACGGGACGTTCGGCGCGTTCGTCGCCAAGGGCCTCGGCATCGACGCCGCGACGCAGGCCGCGCTGCGCAAGCAGCTCCTGAAGTAGCGGAAAGGGCCCGTCCGGTGCTCGGACGGGCCCTCCCACACGCGGGATCAGCGCTTGACGGGCTCCAGGACCTCCAGGCCCAGGAACTTCTGCAGCGCCTCCGGGACGCGCACCGAACCGTCCGCCTGCTGGTGGTTCTCCAGGATCGCGACCATCCACCGCGTCGTCGCGAGCGTCCCGTTCAACGTCGCGACAGGCTGGTTCCTGCCGTCGGCGTCCTTGTGCCGCACCGACAGGCGCCGCGCCTGGAACTCGGTGCAGTTCGACGTCGACGTCACCTCCCGGTAGGTGTTCTGCGTCGGCACCCACGCCTCGCAGTCGTACTTGCGCGCCGCGCTCGCCCCGAGGTCGCCCGCCGCGACGTCGATCACCCGGTACGGGATCTCGACCTTCGCGAGCATCTCCTTCTCCCACTCCAGCAGCCGCAGATGCTCGGCGTGCGCGTCCGCCGGATCGCAGTAGGAGAACATCTCCACCTTGTCGAACTGGTGGACCCGGATGATGCCGCGCGTGTCCTTGCCGTAGGAGCCGGCCTCGCGGCGGAAGCACGACGACCACGCCACGTACCGCCGCGGCAGCTCGTCGATGATCTCGTTCATGTGGTACGCGGCGAGCGGCACCTCCGACGTCCCGACCAGGTACAGCTCGTCCTGCGGGAGCTGGTACACCTCGGCGGCGTGCGCGCCGAGGAACCCGGTGCCCTCCATCGCCTCCGGCTTCACCAGCACCGGCGGGTACATCGGCACGAACCCGGCCGCGACCGCCTGCTCCATCGCCAGGTTCAGCAGCGCGTACTGCAGCCGCGCCCCCACCCCGGTCAGGTAGTAGAACCGCGCGCCCGACACCTTCGCGCCGCGCTCCATGTCGATCGCGCCGAGGCTCTCGCCCAGCTCCAGGTGGTCCTTCGGCTCGAAGTCGAACGCGGCCGGCTCGCCGACGTGCTCCAGGACGACGAAGTCCTGCTCGCCGCCGGGCGGGGCGCCCTCCTCGATCAGGTTCGGCACGCCCTTCAGCGCCGCGTCCAGCTCCTCGCCGAGCCGGTCGGCCTCCGCCTCCCGGTCCTTGACCTGCTGCGCCAGCTCCTTCGCGCGGGCCAGCAGCGCCTGCCGCTCGTCGCCCTGCGCCCGCGACACCGACTTGCCGAAACTCTTCTGCTCGGCGCGCAGCTGCTCGAACGAGGTCAGCGCGGAGCGCCGCCTCCCGTCCAGGTCCAGCAGCCGGTCGACGACGGCGTCATCCTCACCGCGGGCGCGCTGCGAGGCGCGCAGCCGCTCGGGATCCTCTCGAAGAGCTCGCAGGTCAATCACAGACCCGAGGCTACCGGCCCCGGGCCCTCCGGCGCGCGCGAGTATCACGGTCCGATCGCCACCGCCCACCGCGCTGCGCTCGGCACTGCTGGCCCACGCGCCGGTCAGCGCAGCGGGCCGCGCGCGCCGGTCAGTGGCGGGCGCTCGCCAGCAGCGCGTGCGCGGGCAGCGCCACCTGCCCGCCGGACGCACCGTCCGCGCCGTCCGGCACGGCGTACCCGGCGACGAGCCGGTCGTACTCCGCCTTGATCCGCGCGACCGTCGCCGCGTCCTGCCGGCTCACCGCGACGCCGTTGCTGCCGACCCGGGACAGCGCGCCCGTCTCCCACCACTCCTCCGGGTCGACGACGTGCTCCCAGGTCACCTCCTCGACCGCCACGTCCGCGAAGCCCGCCTCCGCCACCAGCCGCCGGAACGCCATCGCCTCGCCGTACTCCATGAACGGCGACGGCGGGATGTCGTCCGGCCACGGCACCCCCGCCGCGTCCATCGCGTCCCGGACCACCGCGAGCGCGCCGACGCCCGGCATCACCCAGCAGCTCAGCGCGAGCCGCCCCTCCGGCCGCAGCACCCGCCGCAGCTCGGTCAGCGCCGCGTCCGGCGCGCCGACGTGGTTGATGACGAAGTTGCCGACGACCGCGTCGAACGTCCCGTCCGGGAACGGCACCTCGGGCAGCACCGCCACCCGCACGTCCAGCCCCGGAACGTTCCGCCGCGCCGCCTCCGCCATCCCGGGGTCGGCGTCCAGGGCGGACACCTCCGCGCCGCGCCGCACCGCCTCCGCCGCCACGAAGCCCGGGCCCGTCCCGACCTCGAGCACGCGGGTCCCCGCCGCGACGCCCGCCGCGTCCAGCAGGGGCCCGACCATGTACCGGGTCATCCGGGCGAATCCCCGCTCGTAGGCGGGGGCCCGCCCGGCCCACAGCTCGCGCTCGTAAAGATCGAAGTCAGCCACGACGGCAGCGTACGCCAACCTACGCCCCCGTAACCGGCAGGCCCGACACCCGCTCTGCGCCCGAGGGGCGAGACCGCCTCGACCTCGTCACGCGCCTCTCATTGCACGTCCACGTAGTCGGTGGGCTTGTTGGAGGCGAGGTAGGCGGCGCTGCCGTTGTAAGCGGCCCTCCACGTGCCGTCCTGGGTGGCCTTGAACGTCTTGCTGAACCAGCCGTTGGACGCCGTCTTCACCGTCGCCATCTGCGTCCACTTCGACGACCCCTTGGCCTGGAAGTAGATCGACACCGGCGCGTTCGGCCCCGGCAGCTCCTTGTCCATGTACCGGAACAACTGCCCCTTGACCGTGATGGTCTTCCCCTTCTTCACCGGCTCAGGAGAAGCGTTGAAGCTGTAGATCCAGGTCCGGTAGCGAACGTCGACGTACTGGGGAGCGCTGACGACCGGCGCGTAGTTCGGGCCGCCGGCGAAACGGACCCGCCAGTATCCGTCCTTCTTCAAGGACGCGTCGGAGAGGTAGATCGCCCCGTTGTCCCCGGTCCTGGCCGTGGACGCCTGCCGCCACGTCTTCTTGTCGGTCGAGAACTCCAGCAGCACCGGCCTGTCCGCGAGGCTGACGCTGGAGTAGTCGCGCAGGTAGCCGTAGGCGTACAGCAGAGCGTCGTAACCGACGACCTGAGGCGTGATCCGGAGATCGTCGAACCGGGTCGTGCGCCGGACGTCCAGCCTCCCGAGGTCGGCGGACCCGCCGGTCAGGAAGGCCGTGTCGCTCGTCCCGACGCTCAGCGCGCCGGAGCGCAGCGCCGTGAACCGCAGCTCGAACGTCCCGTCGGCGGCCGTCGCGCCACTGGTCAGGAAGGCGGCGCTCGGCGTCCCGGCGTCGAGGGCCGCCGACACCGTCTGGCCGGGCACGGGAACGGCCCCGGCGGCACCCTGGCGGACCACCTTTCCCCGGACGACGACGTCGGCGCGGTCGGCGTAGGGGTTGATCGAAACGATCTGCCCGGTGGTCACCGTCGCCTGCTTGCGGACGGTCGTGTCCGCCTTCACGGTCACCGGGCAGAGCGCCCCCTGCCGGGGCACCTCGCTCCGCGGAGCCGCCTCACCGGTGGCCTGCTGGACGAACGAGCCGTCCGAGCCCGTCGTCACGTCGGGCCCCGCACCGACGACCCTCGCGCCGGGCGCCGGCTCCGGCTCGACGTCGCGGCTCTTCTGGAGCATGACCCGGCCGCGCAGCGTCACGTCCGGGTGGTCGGCGTCGATGACGGCGGGCGCGCTGGTGAAGCCCTGGATCGTCGTCGTGTAGCAGTCCCAGAACCCGGTGGTCCGCTTCTTCGTGGCCCCGTCCGCCGTGGTGACCAGCACCTCGACGTAGTCCGCCCCGGGTCGGGCCTGGATGTCGGGATGGAACTCGGCATGCCAGACGCCGTCGTTGTCCGTTCCCGCCGTCTGCGTGAACGGGATCGTGGCATAGGGCTCGGCCGTGCTGGAGCCGTACCGCACGTTCGCGTGGACGTCGGTGACGCCGCTCGCCGACTTCGCGGTGACCTCGAACGTGGCGACCCGGGCGGGATCCAGCGGGTCGAAGGTGGTGGTCGCCGTGAGGTCGGTCGCGTCCGCGTGCGCGGCGGACGGAACGAGCGCGGACGCCGCGAGAGCGATGGCCGCCAAGGACACCTTGACGGCTTTCCCATGGAGATTCATTTCACGTCCACGTAGTCGGTGGGCTTGTTGGAGGCGAGGTAGTTCGCGCTGCCGTTGTAGGCGGCCATCCACGTGCCGTCCTTGGACGCCTTGAACGTCTTGCTGAACCAGCCGCTGGACGCCGTCTTCACCACGGCCACCTGCGTCCACTTCGACGACCCCTTGGCCTGGAAGTAGATCGACACCGGCGCGTTCGGCCCGGCGAGCTTCTTGTCCATGTACCGGAACAACTGCCCCTTGACCGTGAGGGTCTTCCCCTTCTTCACCGGCTCGGGCGAAGCGTTGAACCCGCCAATGGACGTCCCGTACCGCACGTCGATGAAGGTGGGAGCGGTGACGAGCGGCTTGTACAGCGCGTCGCCCGCGTACCGGACCCTCCAATAACCGTCCTTCTTCGTGCGGTCGTCGGCGGCGAAGAAGACGAAGCCGCCGGACGCGGTCGTCGTGTTGTACGCGGCACGTGTCCACGTCTTGCCATCGGTGGAGAACTCGAGGGACACCGGCGCGTCGGCGATCGCACCCCAGTCGCCGATGAGGTTTCCGGTCACCTTCAACGAGCCGCGGTACGCGAGCGGCCGCGGCGCGTAGGTGAGGCCCGAGATCTGCGCGGTCCTGGACAGGTCCACCGTCCCGAGATCGACGGACCCGCCGGTCAGGTAGAACGTCCCGGGCGTCTCGATCGACAACCGGCCCGAGCCGGTCACCGAGAACGAGGCGTCGAACGTCCCGTCGGCCCCCGTCGTCGGCCACCAGTCGCCGCCCGCCGCCGGCGCGGCGGCCGCGGCCGCGCCGTTCTGCCGGTAGTCGACCGTGAGCGAAAGCCCGCTGACGGGCATGAGCCCGGCGGAGCCGCGCCGCATCACCGTGCCGTGGACGGTGATGTCGGCCCCCTCGCGCGTGGGACGTACCGACACCACCTGCGCCGTCGTCTCGGTCGCCTGCTTCACGACCGTCAGCGGGGCCGACGCCGAGTTGCCGCACAAGGCCCCCTGCCGTGCGACCGCCACCGACATCGACGGATTCGTGGCGGTGAAGGCGAACCCCCCGTCCGCCCCGGTGACGGCACTGCCGTTCCCCGCCTTCACCGTCGCCCCCTCAGCGGGTTCGAGCGGTTCGTCGCGGTACTTCTGCACCATGACGCGCCCCTGGTAGGTCACGTCCGGGTGCTCGATGTCGATGGTCTTCGGCGCGTACTCGACGTCGGTGACGGACGTCAGATAGCAGTCGACGAACCCGGCGGCCGGGGTCAGCGTCGAGCCATCGGCGGACCGGACGGTCGCCTGGGCGACGTTCGCGCCCGGATGGTGCTCCACGTCCGTCTGGAGCGTGGCCTGCCAGGTGCCGTCCTTGTTCGTTCCGTCGACGAGCGTGAACGAGAGCGCCGCATAGGGCGCGGCATCGGCCGGATTCCGCACGGTGCCCTGGACGTCGACGATCCCGTCCGACGACTTCGCCTTGAGCGTGAAGACCGCCACCCGGTCGTGCGACAACCGATCGAAGGCCGACGTCAGCTGGGCGTCATGGATCTCGGCATGGGCGGCGGTCGGAGCCAGGAGCGTCGCCGCGCCTAGGGCGGCGGCCGCGAGGGATGCCTTGACGGCCTTTCGGCGGCGGCTCATCGGACGTCCACGTAGTCGCTGGGCTTGTTGGACGCGAAGTAGTTCGCGCCGCCGTTGTAAGAGGCCATCCAGGTGCCGTCCTTGGCCGCCGTGAAGTTCTTGCTGAACCAGCCGTTGGACGCCGTCTTCACGACCGCCACCTGCGTCCACTTCGACGAGCCCGAGGGCTTGAAGTAGATCGAGACCGGTGCGTTCGGCCCGGGGACCGCCTTGTCCATGAAGCGGTCCAGCAGACCCTTGACCGTGATGGTCTTCCCCTTCTTCACCGGCTCAGGGGAGGCGTTGAAGTCGTAGATCTGCGTCCGGTACTTCACGTCGACGTACTTGACCGGGCTGACCGCGGCCGTGTTGCGCGGCCCGCCCGGGTACCGGAAACGCCAGTACCCGTCCTGTGTCACGGGCTTGGTGGTGTTGAAGTAGAAGCTCATCGGGCGGGGCAGCGTCTGCCGTGCCCAGATCGTCCAGCCGGTCTTGCCGTCCCGGGAGTACTCCAGGTACATCGGCAGATCCGTCTCGTCCGTGTAGTTCGGCCGGAGCACCAGCGTCCCGTCGGCCACGATCGCCTCGCCGTAGGCGATGGGCGCCCCACGTAGGACGAAGTCGTCGATCGTGGACGTGTTGCGGATGTTGAGCGTTCCCAGTGACGCCTTGCTCCCGGCGAGGAACTCCCCGCCCCGCGCCTCCACCGCCACTGTGCCGGACAGCCCGACGTCCCGCGCGGCCGTGAAGTAGGCGTGGAAGGTCCCGTCCGCGTCCGTCTTCACCTGCAGGGGGGACCGGTCCGCCAGGCCGCTCGACAGGTCGAGGGCGACGGTGACACCGGCCGCGGGCGCGAGACCCGCCGAGCCGTGCCGGACGACCTTCCCCTCCACCGACACCTGCGTGCCCGGGGCGACCGTCCACCCGGGCGTCACCCGCGCGCTGATCTCGGTCGTCTGCTGCTGGACGGTGACCGGCGAGTCCTCGCTGAGCGCGCAGTACGGCCCCTGCGCGTACGCGTAGACATGGCCGCCTCCCTGCGTTCGCAGGACGAAGGAGCCGTCCGGCCCTGTCGCCGTCCGCGCGGAATTCGCGTTGATCGTCATGCCCTGGACCGGCTCCGGAGCCCGGTCGTGGCTCTTCTGCACCATGAGCCGCCCGGTCAGCGTCACGTCCGGATGCTCGACGTCCACGACCGCCGGCGCGGCGCCGAGCCCCTCGATCGACGTGACGTAGCAGTCGTCGATCCAGGCCCGCCTGACCGTGGTCGCCCCGTCCGCCGTCGTGATGACCGTGTCGACGACGGTGGTCCCGGCTCGGGCGGTGATGTCCGGCCGGATCTCACCCTCCCAGACGCCGTCGCCGTCCGTTCCCTGGGTCCGCCTCAGGTCCACTGTCGCGTAGGGCTCGGCGGTGGACGATTCATAACGCGCATGCGCCTGCACGCCCGTCACCCCGCTCGCCGACTTCACGTTCAAAGAGATCTTGGCGACGCGGTCCTCGGCCAGACGGTCGAAGGCGACGGTGAGCTTGGCATCCGTCACGTCCGCGCGGGCGGTGGCGGGGACGAGGAGGGCCGAGGCCGCGAGGGCGGTGGCGACCAGGAGGAACGACGTACGGCGCAAGGAAGGGCCTCTCCGCTGACGTTCAGGAAACGATCAGGAGACGCCCAAGATCCACAACCGGTTGGCGCGTCCGGAAAGCCCGATGATCACATTTAGGTCTCCGAACCTCCCGCCACCACCCGATCACGCATTCAGAAGAGGGTGCCGCGGTACGGGTGGCGGCGCTTCCATGTCTCCTCCCACCTCAGCAGGGCGGCCTGCCTCTCCGGGAGGTCCGGGCGGTACTCGCGGATGAGGTCCGGGTCGTCCGGGATGGAAGCGAGGAACCTCCAGTACTCCTCCACGGCCTCCTTCACCTCGGGCAACGTGTACGCGCCGCGCTCGTCGGGGACCCAGAGGTTCTGGAAGCGCAGCCCCCGGTTCCCGAACTCGACCTCGTAGTTCTCGCTGCTCCACTCCTCGAAGGGCGGCCGTCCGGCGACGAGGTCGGCGACCACCGCCAGCGCGTCCAGGCAGGTCCTCTTGTAGATCGAGATGTCGGTGGTGATCCACGCTGCGAGGGGCCGGTGCCGCTCGTCCTCGACCTCGAACAGTGGCAACCGGTAGTGCTCGTCCAGCGAGAAGGTAATCATCAGAGGGCGGGGTGGAGGGGGTGGGGGCGGGAGTGCTTCTGTTGCCATTTGGTGAGTTCGCGTTGCTTCCAGCCTGCGCTGGAGTGGTCGGCGAGGAAGGCCCAGTAGCGCAGCATCACCTCGATCGCGTCGGCCAACGCGTAGTGGCCTTCCCAGTCGTCGGAGAGGGTGTCGAAGAGGTGCAGCCCGTCCGGCCGCACCTCGGCGACCCAGGCGTTGCCCGACCAGTCCTCTTCCAGGCTGCGGCCGGCGCGCACGTCCTCGGTCCAGGCCAGCATGTCGAGCAGCCAGTCGCCGCCGGTCTGGACGTCGCCGACCAGGAACGCCCCGAGCGCCGTCTCGGACTCGTCGGTGAAGGCGTATTCCGGCGCACTGTGCGGACCGTCCACGAACGTGATCACCGATGCGCCCTCCCCAGGCCGAAGAGCAGCCTTCACACCGCTCGGAATCGGGAGTCTCCCGCCGTCACAGGTGGTCACGGCAGGGATGTTCGCGCCCCGCGGCGGATTCCCATCGGGCGATCTCCGACCGAACGGCCGCACCGTCGGGGACCAGGAACGCGAAATAGTCGATGGTCACGCCATGCGCCTCGTCCAGGGAATAGCGGGCCGTCCATTCGTCGTCGAACAGATCCGTCAACTCGAATCCGCCGCGCGTGATCCGGCCGGCCCAGGAATTCCCGAGCCACTCGTCCTCGCCGGAACGCCCGCTCCGGACGTCCTCGAGCATGCAAAGCAGATCCAGGCACCACCGTGTCGAGTTCCCCACGTCGCTCACCAGGAGCGACGCGATGGAGGAATACGATTCGTCCGACGGCCGGCCATCCGGGGCACCCAGACGGTCCCGGAAGAACTCGACCCTGCCCCGCATACGATTCCCGTCCCATCACCCACGGCCCGTCAACGTCAGATCACAGGCCAGCCGGAGTCCCATTTGTTCGGCGTGCTCTTCTTGTACGATCCTTCGATCGTTATCCCGTGTCCCGTGCCGCGCCAGCGCGTGTACCTTCCGTTCCGCCAGCTCGCCGTAACGGGACTGGAGTTGGCGAACGCCTCATCGATCGCCTCGCCGACTTTACGCGGCGTCCAGTTATCCGGAAAGAACGAACTCCGCGCCGTCTTGCGGTACCACTGTCCGTCCGGGCCCTGCATCTCCACCCTACCGCGGTAGGTGCCCGCGGGTCCGGTGCCATCGATGTCCACCACCCGGCGTCCCTTTTGGTCGACGCCCATGAATCGATGGTGGTAGCCGCTTGGGCGCCAGGCGCCGTCGACCTTCCTGACTTCGCCCAGAAAGACGTGATGGTGACCACGGCTCCGCTGCACCCTTTTACGCATCCATCGCACCGCATCTTCGAAGATGCCGAGGCCGGCTTTCGCCGTACCGCCCCGCCGTAAGGGAAACGCGGTGAAGATCAGGACCAGGACGGCCAAGGTGATCGCGGTGACCCGCGGCCGTCCTGCGGTCCGGCCGCCGCTGCGCGGACACCCGCCGCCGGGGATCGGGGCGCATTCGCGTGGTCGGAGCTCGATCCGTCGCGCCATGCCATCAGCCATTGAGGATCGCGTCCAGGGCGAGGTTGATGAGCTGGTCGATGATGGCGCCGGTGATCTCCTTGAAGATGGGGATCTCGGCGAGGGAGGCGCCGAAGGTCTCCGGGGCGGTGGCGATGGCCTGGGCGATCTCGGCGGCCAGCAGCGCCAGCTGGACGATCGTGTTGATCTTCAGGCCGAGCACGATGCCGCCGCAGACCAGCAGGCCCGCGCCGATGATCTGGGCGGCGGTACGGGCATCCTCGAGGTTGGCGTGCGGGGCGTCGCCCTGCGTCCAGGAGTCGCGGAACGCCTGGACGCCGTCGGCCTCGTGGGTCGTCCAGACCTGCTGGGCGTGGCCGTGGGCGTCGGCGACGGGCTGGCCGAGCGTGCCGGCGAAGCGGAGCCAGGCGCCGCCCATCTCCATGAGCTTGGTCTCGTCCGCCTCGGGCCAGCTGTAGCCCAGCATCGACAGCAGCGAGCGCAGCTCGCCGGGGAGTTGCAGGCCCATCAGAGGAAGTCGTTGACGCGGTTGACCTCGACGGCGGAGGTGTCCTCGGCCTCGCGGTAGCCGGCGGCCATCGCCTGGACGCCCTCGCCGTGCTCCGCGACGCCCTCGATGTTGTCGTCCAGGCAGTCCTGGAAGACCTCGAGGACGGCCTGGTAGCAGCCGCCGATGATCGAGCCGATGTCGTCGCTGCCCCAGGGCTCCCCGTAGGAGGACAGCTCGCCCTGGAACTGCTGCCAGTGGGAGCGGAGGCCGGTCGCGGCGTCGCCGATGTCGCGTCCGCTCTTCAGCATCTGCTCGTGGTCGACCTTCAGTTCCGGCGCCATGCGGGCTCCTTCACCTCGGCTGGATGTCGCTCATCAGGGACTGCAGGGACGTGACGTACCGGCCGAGTTCCCGCAGGCCGGCGTCCTGGGCGGCGCGGACGTTCTCGGTGAACTCCGCGGACGGGGCCGCGGACCGGCGCGCTTCGGTCTCGGCGCGGGCGAGGGCGTCGTTGACGGCGGCGCGGGACCCGTCGGCGATGTCGGCGGCGCTCAGCCCGTACTCCCAGACGAGCCGGACGACGCGGCCGGACGACGACGCCTTGGCGTACAGCCGGTCGTCCACCGCCCACGCCTCGCCCTCGGCCGCGCCGTTGGCGGTGCCGGCGGCGGCGAGCGCGGCGCGGGTGCGGGCGAACAGGGTGTCGAAGTCGGGCGGTTCGAAGCTGCCGCGCATCACGGCGCGCTCGTTGATCTGGGCGACGGCGTCGCCGATCGCGCCGGTCATCTGCCGCATGCCGGCCTGGCCTTCGGCCAGCACGGCGTCGAGCTTGGCGCGGACCGCGGCCAGGTCGACGGGCGGGACGTCCTGCGGGGCCGGCGGGGCGGGACGTGCCCGGTCGAGCGCCTGGTTGATCACGGCGGTGAGGTCGCCGGCGAGGTCGTCGGCGTCGAGCCGCAGCAGCCGGGGGTCGAGGTCGACGCCGGTCAGCCGGCGGCCGGCGGCGGTGACGCGGATGCGCTCGTCCTCGGAGACCGCCACCGCCGGCTCGGCGGGCCGCGCGTCCGGTTCCGGCGCGGGCGGAGCCGCGCGCAGCTCGGCCAGCCTCTGGCGTGCGCGGCTGATCTGCTCGTCCATGTCGTCCCCGTGCCCCCGGAAACAAGATCAACGGGCGACGACCCTAGCAGTCAAAACGGCATTAAGGAAAGGACAATGCCATTTCGCCTGGTCAGCGAAAGGGGCCCGGAGAACCGGGAATTGAAAGGCTTTCCGATACGGGAATTACGGACTTACCGGAAAGGTGGCGGCCGGGTCAGGCGTGGCCGGTGCGGATCGTGCTGAGCCAGGCCGCGGCCTCGGTGAAGTCGTTGTCGTGGGTGCCGCGGCGGATCTCGGGACGGACCTGGTCGGCGCGCGGGTAGGAGCCGACGAACCGGACGTCCGCGCAGATCCGGCGCAGCCCCATCAGCGCCTCGCCGACGCGCGCGTCGTCCACGTGCCCTTCGAGGTCCATCCAGAACAGGTACGAGCCGAGGCCGGCGCCGGTCGGCCGGGACTGGATCAGCGACAGGTTGATGCCGCGCACCGAGAACTCGGTGAGGATCTCCAGCAGGGCGCCCGGGTGGTCCTCGCCGATGAACGCGACGACGCTGGTGCGGTCGGTGCCGGTGGCGGGCGGCGGCGTACAGGGGCGGCGCAGCTGGACGAAGCGGGTGACGGCGTCGGCGACGTCGTGGATGTCCTCGGCGAGGACGGCGAGGCCGTAGCGGGCGGCGGCGAACGAGCCGGCGAGCGCGGCGTCGTAGTGGCCGTCGGCGACGTGCTGCGCGGCCTCGGCGTTGGACGTGGCGGCCCGCCACTCGGCGTCCGGGACGTTCCCGGCGAGCCAGCGGCGGCACTGCGGCTGCGCGATCGGGTGCGACGCGACGGTCTTGATGTCGGCGAGCGCGGTGCCGGGCCGCACCAGCAGCGCGAACGAGACCGGCAGGTGGACCTCGGCGACGATGTGGAGGGGCTCTCCGGTGGCGAGCTCGTCCAGCGTGGTGGGGACGGAGCCCTCGACGGAGTTCTCCAGCGCGACCACGGCGGAGTCGGCCTCGCCGCGGCGCAGCGCGTCCAGGACGGCGGGGACGGTGGCGAGCGGGAGCTGCTCGGCCTCGGCCGCGCCCGGCAGGGACATGAGCGCGGCCTCGGTGAACGTGCCCCGCGGACCCAGGTAGGCGTAGCGTTCTGGCCTGGTTTCTGCGGTCACGAAGATCCCCCGAGGGCGCGGTTCGGCGGGGCACCTGCTTCTGCGGTGCCGGAAGAGACGAGTGTACTTCCCGCCGCGTAAAGCCCCCGCCGGGTCCCGCCTGGAGCGCGCCGGGACGCCGCCCGAGCACCCCCGCCGGGACGCCGCCCGTGCGCCCCCGCCAGGCGGGGTCAGGTGCGGGCGGTGGGGGCGCGGTCGCCGTTGCCGAAGTCGGGCAGCGGGTCGTCCATCGACACGATGGGCCCCTTGCCCAGGCGGGCGGCGCGCAGCACCTGGTTCTCCTCGGGGGAGAGCATCTCGACCGGATGCCCTCCCTGGACGGCCTTGGCGTAGGTCCTGGTCTCGGTGCGCCCGTTGATCGAGCTGACCACGACGCCGTCACCGACGGCGTTGAGGACGGCGAGCGAGAAGGACCGGTGCCCCGACATCTCCTTGAGCGCGTCGTAATGCACGATGGCGAGGTCGCGCAGTGCGCGTTCGTCGACCTCGCCGGAGGCCACCTGGAGCTGGCGCCTCAGCATTTCCCCGCACTCTTCGACGACCTGGTTCACCCGATTGTGGGCCACCACCGCGATGGAGAGCCCGGCCACACCGGCGACCAGGCCGGCGACGGCCACCGCGACAAGCATCACGTGGCGAGCGTACCCATCCCGACCTGCCGTCGCGAAGGATCCTCGCGACTCGTCCGCCGGGTGACGCGGTTCGTCAGCCAGATTCCGAGCAGGATGATGGCGGCGATCGCGGCGAGGCCGAACGAATCGCGCTCCAGACTCCCCCAGAAACGGGCGATCGGAGGGTGTCCGGTCCGTGACAGGTGGGCGCCCCACCAGGGCAGCGGGAACAGGAAGAAGATCCAGAACGCCAGGCCGGAAAGACATCTTCGCGTGTCTCGCCCGTCGCCCACCAAAGCCCCGATGACCGGGATCATCCAGACGAGATGGTGAATCCACCCGACGGGGGACAGAAGCACGGACAGCAGCCCGGTGATCGCGACCCCGGCGAGCAGCAGGCCGTACGCGCCCGGACCGGACGCCGGGTCGGCCGCGGCGTAGTGGTCCGTCCCGACCCGTCCGGTGAGCACCGGACGGCCGCCGACCAGGGAGTCCGCCGCGTAGGTGGCCCGCCGCGCGAGCCGGAACCCGACATAAGCCATCAGCAGCGCGAGGACGAGCCACGCCGCCGTCCGCGCCGGGCCCTGGTCGAGGACCCGCGCGACGATCCCGTTGATCGCCTGGTTCGTCGTCCCGTCGACGGCGCCGGTGCGGTCGCCGCCCTGCAGCAGCGCCCCGAACCAGTACCCGGCCGAGTCGTGCGGCAGCACCGCGAACGCGCCGAGCGTCGCGACCACCGCGGTGGCCAGCGCGTTCACGAACGCGTCCCGGCGCCCGGTGATCAGGAAGTAGACGAGGAAGACGCCCGGCACCAGCTTGATCGCCAGCGCCAGCCCGACCAGCAGCCCGCGCGGCCAGCGCGGCGAGCGGGTGCAGCAGTCGGCCAGGCACATCGCCAGCAGGAACACCCCGACCTGCCCGAACCTGATCTGGTCGCGGACCGGGTCGAGCCAGGCGGCCGCCGCGACCAGCGCGCCGAGGGTCAGCGGCGCCCACCGCCCGGTGCGGCGGATCAGGTCGCGGAACGCGTACCAGACGGCGACCGCGAGCGCGGCGTAGATCAGCACCGTCCACGCCCACTGCGCGGCCCGCCACGACATCAGCGTGAACGGGACGGCGAGGAGCGCCGCGAACGGCGGGTAGGTGAACGGCAGCAGCTGCGGCGGCTGGGTCAGGAAGTCGTACAGCGGCGCGCCGCGCAGCACCGCCAGCCCGCCCTCGCGGTAGACCTCCAGGTCGACGAGCCGCTGGTCGGGCTGGTTGTACAGCCACCGGGACGCGATCGGTGTGACCGCCGCCACCACGACGGCGACGCCGGCCAGCGCGATCAGCGCGTCGAGCGGCGACCGCCGGGCGCGCGCGGGCCGGGGCCGCCCGGGCGCCTCGCGCGTCCCGCTGACTGCTCGCATCCCCACATCCTGGCGTAATCGGGCCCCACCGGGCCGGGCCCGATCGGTGGCCCAGCCCGAAGGATATGCACCCGGCCGGGCCGCCGCGCGCGCCGTCCGCGCGCGCTCTGGCCCTGCCCGGACGCCCGGCGGGCGATGGTGAAGCTCTTGTAACCTGAGCGCCATGACGCAGCGGGGGGCGAATATCGGGATTTTCGTCGCCGCCGTGGCGCTCCTGACCGCCGTGCTCGCCCCGTCGGCGGCGAGCGCCGCGACGGCGCCGGCCGCCCCTCCGTCCGCCCCGCAGGCGTCGGCGATCAACGGCCGGGTCGTGATCATCGGGATCCCCGGCCTGATGTGGAGCGACGTCGACGCGACCACGACCCCCGCGCTGTGGGGGCTGACCCGCGGCGGCTCCGCGGGCGGGCTCAGCGTCCGCACGACCCGCACCAACACCTGCCCGACCGACGGCTGGCTGACGCTGTCGGCGGGCCAGCGGTCCCGGCTCGCGCACGGCGACTGCGCGCTGCCGCCGACCCCGATCCTGCCCGGCCAGCCCTCCCCCACGGGCCCGCCGCCCGCCGGCGGCGCCGTCGCGCCCGGCTGGCCGGCGATCAAGAGCGACAACGCGGGCACCGGCTACCACGCGCAGATCGGCCTGCTCGGCGACGCCGTGCACGCCGCGGGCGGCTGCACCCTCGCCGTCGGCCCCGGCGCGGTGTTCGGCGCCGGAGACGGCGGCGGCCGCGTCGACCGCTACGTCCCGTCCACCGACAAGGCGACGCCCGCCGACTGGGCGCGCTGCCAGCTCGCCGCCGTCGACGTCGACGAGGTGTTCCGCGCCTACATCGACGCGGGCGTCGACCCGCACGGCGACCAGGTCCCCGTGCCCGACCGCAAGCGCGCCGCCGCCGCGTCCGCCGCGGACCGCCGCGTCGCGCAGGTCGTGAGCCAGGTCCCGGCCGGGACGACGATCCTGGTGGCGGGCCTGTCCGACACCGGCGTCAACCCGCACCTGCGCGTCGCCGTCGCCAAGGGCGGCGGCTACCGCCCCGGCTTCCTCACCTCCAGCGCCACCCGCCAGGACGGCCTGGTCACCCTCACCGACCTGACGTCCACGGCGCTGCAGCAGCTCGGGCTGAAGGAGCCGCAGCAGGCCGTCGGGTCGGCGTGGCGGGGCGAGCGCTCCGGCGACTCCACCGCGAAGCGCGTCGAGTCCCTGGAGGACGAGGACGTCGCCGCGCAGGCGATCCGCGCAGTCCAGACCTCGTTCTACTGGGTGCTGTTCGCGACGCAGCTCGTCCTGTACGGGATCGCGGCGCTGGCCCTGCGGCGGCTCGGCAACGACCCGCGGTCGCGGTCCCGGATCCTCGGCGGCACGCGGGTGATCGCGCTGCTCGGGGGAGCGGCGCCCGGCGCGTCGTTCCTCGCCGGGCTGATGCCGTGGTGGCGGGCCGCGCACCCGACCCCGGTGCTGATCTGCACGGTGCTCGGCTTCGCGGGCCTGATGACGGGGATCGCGCTGGCCGGCCCGTGGCGCCGGTCGACGTTCCTGCCCGGCCTGGTGATCACCGCGAGCACCGCGGTCGTCCTCGCCCTGGACGTGATGACGGGCTCGTCACTGCAGCTCAACACCCTGATGGGGTACACGGCGCTGGTCGCGGGACGGTTCTACGGGTTCGGCAACCAGGCGTTCTCGCTGTTCGCGGTGGCCGCGATCCTCACCGCCGCGTGGGTGTGCGAGTTCCCGCTGCGCCGGCACCGCGCCGCGCCGGACCCCGGCGGGCTCGCCGGGGCGTCCCGCCGCGCGAAGGCCGTCTCGGTGGCGATCGTCGCGGCGATCGGGCTGCTCACCGTCGCGGTCGACGGCCTGCCGTCCTGGGGCAGCGACTTCGGCGGCGTCATCGCGATCACCCCGGCGTTCGCGATGCTCGGCATGATGATCGCCGGCAAGCGCGTGTCGCCGGTGAGGCTCGGCGCGTTCTGCGCGGCCGGCGTCGCGCTCGTGCTGGCGATCTCCTGGTGGAACTCGCGGAGCGCCAACCCGACCCACATGGGCCGGTTCTGGCGGGACCTGATGGACGGCAACGCCTGGGACGTCGTCACCCGCAAGTTCGACGCGATGCTGAACAGCCTCGGGTACTGGCCGTTCACGCTCGCGCTGGCCGCCGCGCTGGTGTTCCTGTTCTTCGTGCTGGCGCGGCCGACGCGGTGGCGGGCGGTGTCCCTGCTGCACCGCGCCTACCAGCACAGCTGGACGATGCGCCCGGCGCTGATCTGCGCGCTCGCCGTCGGGATCATCGGGACGCTGGTGAACGACTCCGGCGTGGTGATCCTGTCGGTGGCGTTCAGCCTGGCGACCCCGCTGATGCTCGCGGCCGGGGTGCGCTCGCTGGAGATCGACCTGGACGCAGGCACTGAACAGCCAAGGCCGCAAGCACCGCGAGCAGCGTCCACGGAATCACCGTCGGCCTGACGACGGTGAACAGCCACGAGAGGTCGTGCGGCATCCCGATGCGCTGTGGCGCGCGCGCGGGAAGGTAGGCGAGGCTGAGCGCGGCGGTGTGCGCCAGCAGGATCCAGTCGATGCGCGACAGGGGGAGCAGCGCCAGCAGCGCCCACCCGAACCCGTCGTACCAGGGGAGCACGTAGGGCGCGGCCAGCAGCCACGCCATGACGATCGCCGTGGCCATCCGCCGGTTGGCGACCTGCCCCGGATGCTCCGCGAGCGGGTCGTCCTTCGGCAGGCCGCGCGCCAGCAGCAGGAACAGCACGATCCCGAGGATCAGCGACCCGGTCTTGATCACGTCGCGCTGCGAGCCGCGGCCCAGCATCCGGTCGAGGAGATGCCAGGGGGTGGCGAACGACACCATGTTGCTCGCCTCCCGCACCTGGTCGAGGGCGTGCGGGCCGGCCAGCGCGTACGCGGTCGCGGCCGTCGCGGCGGCGCCCCCCGCCAGCGCGGCGAGCCCGCCGAGGGCCCGCCACCGGCGGCCCTTCCAGCCCTCCCGCAGCAGCGCCCACGCCGGGCCGCCGCCCGCGAGCGCCGCCGGCATCTTGATCGCCCCGCCGACGCCCGTCAGGACCCCGGCCGCCAGCGCGCGCCCCCACATCCGCCACCGTCCGCCGGTCGCGTACGTGTCGAACACCGTCAGCGCCGCCACCATCGGCGCGATCGCCAGGACGTCGTTGTGCGCGCCCGAGATCAGGTGGAACAGCAGCAGCGGGTTGCACGTCCACAGCAGCGCGGTCCGCAGCCGCCGGTCCTCGTCGCGGGACGTCCGGTACAGGATCAGCGCGGTCGCCGCGAACGCCAGGACGTTGAACACCGACAGCACGAACACCGTCAGCCGCACCGAGCCGCCGCCGATCCACGACGCGACCGCCTGCTCCCCCGTCGCGATCGGCCCGTACACCGACGGCGTCGACCGCCACTCCTCGGGCGCCCCGGCCACCGGGTCCTTCGGCAGGTCCACCGCGCGCGTCTCGTACGGGTCGTGCCCGGTCGCCGCCATCCGCCCGTACGAGGCGTAGTTCAGATGGTCGGTCGACCCGACCGGCGGCATGAACATGAACGCGACCGCCGCCAGCAGCCCCGCCGCGACCAGCGGGAACGCCCGGACGCGCCAGCCCCGCCGGACGGCGAGGAAGCACAGCGCGAGGCCCGCCGAGCCCGCCGCGACGCCGGCCACGACGAGCGCGAGCACCAGGTACGGCGACGGGTGCACGTCCAGCGAGTAGGGCGGCTCCCCGAACCGCGCGTCCATCGCGGGCTGGAAGGCGGACGGCCCGAGCAGCGCGGTGGCGAGGAAGCAGCAGAGGGAGGCCCCGATGGCCCACAGCCCGATGGTCCCCGGCCGCGCGGGACCGGGACGGGTCACTTGCGGCGGCCGCGCAGGCGGGCGAGCCGCTCGGCGACGGCCGGCTCCCGGACGGCCAGCGCCCTGGCCACGTCGCGGAACTGCCGGCCGCGATGCAGCTGCGCGCGCCAGTCGGTGCCGGTCGCGCGGTGCGCCAGCGGCACCTCGACCTCCGCCACCCGGAACCCCTTGCGCAGCAGGTCGATGGTGAGGCCGGTCTCCACGCCGAACCCGGCGGCGAGCGGCAGCGCGGCGTCGAACGCGGCACGGGTCAGGCAGCGCTGCCCGTTCAGCGGCTGCGTCGCCTCCCAGCCGGTGGCGCGGCGGATCCCGTCGCGAGACAGCCGGACGACGAACCCGTGCCCGCCGAGCTTCACCGTCGAGGAGAACGCGGCGATCGTCATGTCGGCGTCGCCGGCCAGCACCGGCGCGACGAGCGGAGCCGCCTCGGCGGCGGTCTCGGCCAGGTCGGCGTCCAGGAACAGCAGGTGGCGGGGCTGGTCGCGGCCCTCGTCGAGCAGCCGGACGGCCTCCGCGCCGGTCTCCATCGCGGCGCCCTTGCCCCGGTTGCGGGCGTGCCGCACGACCCGGGCGCCCGCCTGCGCCGCCACCGGCCCGGTGCGGTCGGACGAACCATCGTCGACGACCACGATCAGATCGGCCCCGGGGAGCTCCTGCGCGGCCTTGACGGTGGCCGCGATGCGGTCGGCCTCGTCCTTGGCCGGGATGACCACCGCTACACCCTGCGTATCCGCCTCCTGCATATCCGCGATCGTAGTCGGCGCGCGGGCATGCCGCCGTGAACAACCGGCGACGGCGGGACGGCCGGCGGCCGATCAGTCCAGGGCGGGCGCCGCGTCGTCGGTCACGGTGAACACGGTGTCGAGCCCGGTGACCTGCAGGATCCGCTTCACGGCCGGGCGCGGCGCGGCCAGCTCCAGCGAGCCGCCCTGCTCCTTGATCCGCTTCATGGCCGAGAGCAGCACGTTCATGCCCGTCGAGTCGCAGAACTCGACGCCGGCCAGGTCGACCACGATCCGGTCGACGGGGCCGCGCAGCAGCCCCGCGAGGGCCGCCTGCAGCCTGGGCGCGGTGTACAGGTCCAGCTCGCCGGTCGCTGTGACGACGGCGTGACCTCCCTGAGACGCGGTCGAGACATTTAGCTCCACGTCCGGCACACTATCTCGACTCTCGTCCATGAGCCAGACAGTTCGCCAAGTCGCGTGTGGCGCGGGCGTGTCCGTGGCGCGGCGCCGTCCCGCCCCGCCCGTACGCTTTGAGTACTACGCACCGTGATGTCATGGTTTCGGGCTCGGGCGGGCCCGGTAACCGGTTCCTGGGCGCCTCCCGCGCGCGCTGGGCCCGGTCTATGAGAACTCCCCCGTTCGCCCTTCGCGGACGTCCGGAGTAGGGAAGGCTGGCCCCGTGCAACAGCGGCATTGGGGGGTGCGCGGCACGTGAAGGCCGACCGAACGACCGACCCGAGGCACGCGCGCCTACGAGAGCGTCTTGACGCGATCCGCGCGCGCTCCGCGAAGTCCACCTCGTGGCGCACGTCCACGCAGTACCTGTCCCGGCTGGTGAACCGGGACGGCTTCGTCCCGGTCAAGACCCGGCTGACCCGCGAGGACCTCGCGTTCCTCGCCGGCGCCCGCGACGAGGTGATCGCGCTCGCCGAGCTGGGCGTCCGGATCCTCGACCTGCACCGGCCGCAGGAGGCCGGCGGCATCACCAGCGACCCCGACAGCCCCATCCGCCGCTGCCGCGCCTGCATGTGGCGCTGGCCCTGCCCCACCTTCCGCGCGATCGACGAATCCCTCGACCGTTGAGCCGCGGCGCGCTGCGCTCATAGGACGCTCATAAGGACGGCACGCCGCGACCCGACGGGCGGATCAGGTGGGGAGGGGGAGGCGGACCTCGAAGCGGCAGCCGGGGCCGGCGTTCGCGACGCCGATCTCCCCCGCGTGGGCCTCGACGATGCCGCGCGCGATGGCGAGGCCGAGGCCGGCGCCGCCGCCCGGGGTCCGGGCCGCCTCGCCGCGGAACGCCACGTCGAACACGCGCGGCAGGTCGGCCTCCGGGATGCCGCCGCAGGCGTCCGCGACCGTGACGCGGGCCTCGCCGCCGCTGACCTCCCCGGTGATCTCCACGGCGCCGTCGCTCGGGGTGTGCCGGATCGCGTTCACCACCAGGTTCCGCAGCGCCCGCCCCAGCTCGCCGGCGTCCACGTGGACGGGCAGCCCCGCGCGGACGTCCCCGCTGATCCGGACGCCCTTGGCCCGGGCCAGCGCCTCCGCGCCCGCGACCGCCTCGGCGACCAGGTCGGCGAGGCCGACCCGCTGCCGCGACAGCCGCAGCGCGCCCGCGTGGATCCGGGACAGCTCGAACAGGTCGTCCACCATCTCGGCGAGCCGCTCGACCTCCACGCGGATGCGGCCGTGGTAGCGGCGGACGGTGCCGCCGTCGGCGACGACGCCGTCCTCCAGCGCCTCCGCCATCGCGCGCAGCCCCGCGAGCGGGGTGCGCAGGTCGTGGCTGACCCACGCGACCAGCTCGCGGCGGCTCGCCTCCAGCGCCTGCTCGCGCCGGTGCGCCTCGGCGAGCCGGTCGTAGGCCGCCTCCAGCTCCCGCGACAGCTCGGCCAGCTCGGCGGGCAGCGGCGCGGCGGGCGCCTGGAACCGGTCCGCGCGGACGGCCTCGACCAGCACCCGGTTCGCGGCCACCAGCCGCCGCCCGAGCAGCACCGACACCGCCGTCGCGACCAGCCCCGCGGACACGACGACCGTCAGCACGACCGACCGGTCATGGTCGTTGATCAGCATCAGGAACGAGATCACCAGGATGCCGGAGACCGTCGCCAGCACGGTCGCCGCGGCGACGACGCCGAGCTGGATCGCCACCGACCGGGCGCGCAGCAGCCGCAGCACGCCGAGCGCGACGGCGGTGACCACCAGCGCGGCGAGCGCCGCGTAGAAGACGACCAGCAGCAGGTCCGGGAACGGGATCACCGGCCCGCCTCCGCGGCCTCAGCCCCTGCTCCGGCCTCGGCCGGCTCGTAGCGGTAGCCGACGCCCCACACCGTGACGATCCGGCGCGGCGCGGTCGGGTCGTCCTCGATCTTCTCGCGCAGCCGCCGGACGTGCACGGTGACCGTCGAGGAGTCGCCGAACGACCAGTCCCACACGCGTTCCAGCAGCTCGTCGCGCGAGAACGCGCGGCGCGGGTGGCGCATCAGGAACGCCAGCAGGTCGAACTCGCGGGACGTCAGCGCGAGCGGCGCGCCGCGCAGCCCCGCCTCGTGCGCGCCCACGTCGACCATCAGGTCCCCGTCGCGCAGCGGGGCAGCCGGAACGGCCGGGGTGAACGCGCCGCGCGCGCGCCGCAGCACCGACCGGACGCGCAGCGCCAGCTCGCGCGGGCTGAACGGCTTGGTCACGTAGTCGTCCGCGCCGGTCTCCAGCCCGACGAGCCGGTCGGTCTCCGCGCCGAGCGCCGTCAGCATGACGATCGGGACCGCGGAGGTCGCGCGCAGCCGCCGGCACACCTCCAGGCCGTCCATCCCGGGCAGCATCAGGTCGAGGACGACCAGGTCGGGGGAGTTCTCGCGGGCGCGGCGCAGCGCGGCCGGGCCGTCCGCGACGCACTCCACGTCATGGCCGTCGCGGGCCAGGTAGCGGGCGACGACCTCGGCCACGGTCGGATCGTCGTCGACCACCAGCACCCGCCCGGCGTGGTCTTTCGGCGACATCATCCGTCCACGCTACGGGCGCGCGCACGCGTTCGGATCCGTCCGTCACCACTCCGTAAGGGTTCGGCCTGCGCCTGCGAACGATGACCGCTTTAATGGGCGAATGTCCCAGTCTCGTCCCCCGACGTCCACGGGCGGCGCGATCGCCATGGTCCTGGTCGGCGGCGCCGTCGCCACCGGGGTCGTCATCGTGCTCTCCGCGTTCGCGTCCTACCCGTCCCCGGAGATGCTGAGCTTCCGCGCCTCGACGGGGTTCTACCTCGTCAACTGCGCGATCTGCGGGCTCGTCACCGCGCTCGGGCTGCTGCTGTGCCGGCCGCGCGGCCCGCTGCCGCCGATCCTCGCGGCGGTCTCCGCGCTGGTGGCGTTCGAGGTCGGCAAGCGCATCGGCGCCATCCTGGCCCTGATGATCGGCCTGGAGCACATGCCGGACGGCATGGTGAGCGCGATCATGAAGCCGCACTTCAACAAGTACTTCGCCTACGAGCTGCTGGCCGTGGTCATCGCGGGCGGGATCGCCGCGCTGCGGGTCGGGACGAGCGGCGGCTTCGGCCCGGGCGGCCAGCGGCCGACCGGGTGGACGGGACCGCAGCCGGCGGCCGCATACGGCCACCCGGGCCAGCCGGGGCAGCCGGGGCAGCCGGGCCAGCCGGGGCAGCCGCAGCCCGGACAGCAGGGCATGCCGTACCCGGGGCAGCCGCCGATGGCGCCTCCCGGACAGCCGTACGGCGCGCCCGCCGGGCCGCCGATGCAGCCTCCCGCGCCCTCCGGCCAGCCGTCCTTCGCACCTCCGCCCGGCGGCGCGGCCGCTCCGGGCAGCCAGCCCCCGCCGCCGTCCGGCCCGCCGCTCGACGCGCCGCCGCCCGGCAGCCAGCCGCCGCCCCCTGGCATGACCCCGGGTGGTTCCCCTGGCGGCCCTCAGGGTTGACCTCCGACCAACGTCCAGAGGTAGCGGGCGCGGGCTCGTACTGAAGGGTGATGCCCCGCCCGCCATGACCGCATACGGTGAGGGGCATGGGTAAGACAATCCTGACCATTGTCGGCGTGGTCCTCGCGATCTGGCTGCTGATGACGGTGATCGGCGCGATCATCTCGATGCTGAAGTTCTTCTTCTTCATCGGGTTCGTCGCGGTCATCGTCGTCCTCGCGGTGACCCTCGTGTCCAAGATGGCCCGAAGCAGGTAGCGCGTCCCCCTTGCCGGGGCTTCGCCGATGACCGCATGATGCCGGGACAACCAGGCGGTCATCGGCGAAGGGACCTACCGTGCCGGGTCTGACGGAGATGCTGCGCGAGCGGGCGCTCGCGCAGCCGGACCGCGTCGCCTACATCGCGGGCGACACGAGCCTCACCTACCGCGAGTTCGACCGGCGCGCCGACCGGGCCGCCGCCGCCCTCGCCGCCGCCGGCGTCGGCCGCGGCGACCGCGTCGCGATCCTCGACAAGAACTCGCTCGAGTACGCCGAGCAGCTGTTCGGCGCGGCGCGGATCGGCGCCGTCCAGGTGCCCGTGAACTACCGGCTCGCGCCGGACGAGGTCGCCTACATCGTCAACAACGCGCAGGCGAAGGTGTTCATCGTCGGGCCCGAGTTCGTCCCCGTGCTCGACGCGATCGCCGGGAAGCTCGAGCACACCACGCACACCGTGGTCATCGGCGGCGAGGGGCACGCCCACCTCGACTACGCCGCCTGGACGGACGCCGCCGACGCCGAGCCGCCCGCCTACGAGGGCGCCACGTCGGACGTGTTCGTCCAGCTCTACTCGTCGGGCACCACCGGCCTGCCCAAGGGCGTGATGCTCACCCACGACAACTTCCTGGCCGCGCTCGAGGTCACCAACGACGCCTGGGACGTCGACGACGAGACCGTCCTGATGGTCGCGATGCCGATGTACCACGTGGCCGGCAACGTGCTGACGGTCTCCGTCGTCTACAACGGCATCACCGGCGTGATCAGCCGGGAGCCCGACCCGACGGAGATCGCGCGCGCCATCGAGGCGAACCGCGTCACGCACATCTTCCTCGTCCCGGTGCTGCTGCAGTTCATGCCGCTGATCCCCGAGGTGACGGCGTGCGACCTGTCCAGCCTCAAGCTGATGCTGTACGGGGCGTCGCCGATCAGCGAGGACGTCCTGCGCGGCGCGATGGCGATGCTGCCGGGGACCGCGTTCATGCAGGTGTACGGGCTGACGGAGGTCACCGGCGCGATCACGATGCTGCCCGCCGAGGACCACGACCCGGACGGCCCGAACGCGCGCCGGCTGCGCAGCGCCGGGCTGCCGAACGCGGGCTGCGAGCTGCGGATCGTCGACCCGGCGACGGGCGAGGACCTGCCGGCCGGGCAGGTCGGCGAGATCGTCTGCCGGACCGCGCAGAACATGAAGGGCTACTGGGGGATGGCGGAGGCGACGGCGTCCGCGCTGTCGGAGGACAACTGGTTCCGCACGGGCGACGCGGGCTACCTCGACGAGGACGGCTACCTCTACATCCACGACCGGGTCAAGGACATGATCATCTCCGGGGGCGAGAACATCTACCCCGCCGAGGTCGAGAACGTCCTGATGGGGCATCCCGCCGTCACCGACTGCGCCGTCATCGGCGTGCCCGACGAGCGGTGGGGCGAGACGCCGAAGGCCCTGGTGGTGCTGGCCGAGGACGTCCCCGAGCAGCAGATCATCGACTACTGCCGCGAGCGCCTCGCGCACTTCAAGTGCCCGACGTCGGCGGAGCGCCGGGACGCGATCCCGCGCAACCCCACCGGCAAGATCCTCAAGCGGGAGCTCCGCGCCCCGTACTGGCACGGTCAGGACCGCAGCGTCCACTAGGCGTCCCGTCATGGGCCGCCGGGGGCGTCCTCCGGCGGCCATGGCGGGACGTGCCAATGCGGTGACAACCGGGTTCCGCCGCCGCGAGACTGTGGGCGTGACGGACTGGGTCGCCAACAGCATCTCGATCGCCTCGCTCGGGGCGACGATCGTCCTCGGGGTCCTGCAGCTGCGCAAGGACGGCGAACGTTCCAGCCCTCCGGAGCGGGCGCAGCCCCCGGCGCCGGAGGAGCCCCCGGCCGGGCCCCCGCGGCGTCCGCGGCCCGCGCACTCACCGCCCGAGCGACCGCAGCCGGAGCGGCAGCAGCCGGAGCCGCCCCGGCCCGTGCCGCCCCCGCCCCCACCGGTCCCGCCGACCGGGTCGCTGCCGTGGGCGGGGGCACCGGACCGCGCGGAACCCACGGGTTCCACCCGAGGGCCCGGGTGGATGACGAGCCCGCGGCGGGCGTTCCTCTATTCGGCGGTCATCACGGGCGCGATCACGGCGCTGCTCCTGCTCGTCTCCGGCGATCCGGTCGTCCGCGCCGGGCTCGCGAGCGGGCTGCTGGTCGCCGTGCTGGGCGTCTGGCTGGCGCGGCGGGCCCGCAGCGCGCCGTCACCGAACCTCGCGGGCCTGCTCCTGCTGCTCGTGGGCCTCGCGGGCACGCTGGCGATCCTCGCCGTACCGCTGGCATCGGCCCTGCGCATCCCGCAGGTCGTGGTCGCGTTGACGGTGCCGTGGTTCCTTCTGAGCCGTCTCACGGACCGCGTCCTGGCGCGGCCCGCCGGCCAGGAGTAGCCCCGGGCGGGCGGCGGGGTCAGCAGAAGCGGAAGGGGTCAGCGGAAGCGGATGACCGCCGACACGGGACGGTGGTCGGACGACTTGCCGGTCGCGGCGGGGACGGTGCAGGAGACGGTCGCCGACTTCGTGATGAACAGGTAGTCGTCCTTCTCCACGGCCGTGCCCTGCCAGTCCTGCAGGGTCTTCGCGCCGGTGCGGGCCGTCCCGGACTGGTCGCACTCGGCGAAGGCGCGGTACAGCGGGTCGAGCACGGCGCTCTCGGGCGGTTCGGCGAGGTCGCCGCCCGCGACGACGCGGGTGCCGGTGCCCGCGAGCGCGGCGTAGGCGCGGCCCTGCTTGCGCCGCCATTCGCCCTGCGGGTCCTCGGCGGACGGGCTGAACTGCGTGACGCACAGGCGCGTCCGCCACGCCGCGGCCTCGCCGCACAGCGCGACGCGCCGCTTGCCCGACGGCGACGGCAGCCGCGCCGTCTGGACGCCGCTCAGTGCCGCGCGCGCGCCGAGCGCGATACCGAGCCGTCCCTGCCCGCCGACGCAGGACGGGCCGTCCGGATACGCGGCGAACTCCCAGCTCCACGAGGAGAACCAGGACGCCCGCTTCAGCGCCTGCACCTGCCCCGAGCAGACCTCCTGGAGGAACGCGGCGTTCGCGTGGACCTTCCGCCCGCCGACCTCGGTGACGTGCAGCTGCCCGGCGACCCGCTTGGCGAGCTCGGCGGGACGGGCGCCGAGCGGGCAGCCGGCCTCCGCCGCGCCGCAGACGTTCCAGTCCACCGCCGTGATCGTCGCCTTGGGCGGCGGAGTGCGGACGGCGCCGTCGGCGTGCGCCGGGCCGCCGCCCGGAAGCCCGTCGATGTCGGCGCCGACGCCCGCGGCCGTGACGACGGCGGCGGCTCCGCAGACCGAAAGCAGGGGAATCAGAGCGCGGGGGGCTCGCACACGTTCTCCATGAGGGGGAAATCAGCGGGGATGTTGGGAGAGATCCCACCACATCGCGATCTTGTCCGCCACTGATTCGCGACCGTCCGGTCACGCATTCGGCGCCGGTTCCGGTCCGCCAGAACCCATGGCCCGCCCAAGGGACGACAAGTCGACAAAAGGGAAGGGGTCCGACGGGCCTCCATCGACCCGCCGGACCCCTCCGGCGCCGCCCTAGTCGAGCAGCTCGACGACCGTCCCGGCGCCCACCGTCCGGCCGCCCTCCCGGATCGCGAACCCGAGCCCCTCGCTCATCGCGACGGGCCGGCCCAGCTCGACGGCCATGTCGACGGCGTCGCCGGGCATCGCCATGCCGCCCTCGCCGCCGAGGTCCACGCCGCCGACCACGTCCGTCGTCCGGAAGTGGAACTGCGGCCGGTACCCGTGGAAGAACGGCCTGCTCCGGCCGCCCTCCGCCGCCGTCAGCACCCGGACCCGCGCCCGGAACCGGGTGTGCGGGCGGATCGCGCCCGGCGCCGCGACGACCTGGCCGCGCCGCACCTGGTCGCGCCGCACGCCGCGGAGCAGCATCGCGGTGTTGTCACCCGCCTCGGCGTGGTCCATCGACTGGCCGAACGTCTCCAGCCCGGTCGCGACCGAGCCGAACGACGCGCCGAGCCCGACGACCTCCACCGCGTCCCCGACCCGGACGGAGCCCTGCGCCACCACGCCGGTCACGACGGTGCCGCGCCCGGTGATGGTGAGCACGCTCTCCACCGGCATGAGGAACGGCTTGTCGAGCACCCGGTCCGGGACCGGCACGTACGCGTCGATCGCGTCGAGCAGGTCGCCGATCCGGGCCGTCCAGTACGGGTCGCCCTCCAGCGCCTTCAGCCCGGACACCCGGACCACGGGCACCTCGTCGCCGGGGAACCCGTACTCGGTGAGCAGCTCGCGCACCTCCAGTTCGACGAGGTCGAGCAGCTCGGTGTCCTCGACCGCGTCGGCCTTGTTGAGCGCGACGACGATGTGCCGGACGCCGACCTGGTGCGCCAGCACGATGTGCTCGCGCGTCTGCGGCATCGCGCCGTCCTGCGCCGAGACGACCAGGACCGCCCCGTCCACCTGCGCCGCCCCCGTGATCATGTTCTTCACGTAGTCGGCGTGGCCGGGCATGTCGACGTGGGCGTAGTGCCGGGTCGCGGTGGAGTACTGGACGTGCGCGACGTTGATGGTGATGCCGCGGTCGCGCTCCTCGGGGGCGCGGTCGATGCCCTCGAACGGCACGGCGGACGCCAGCCCGCGCTCGGCCAGCACCTTGGTGATCGCCGCGGTGAGGGTCGTCTTCCCGTGGTCGACGTGCCCCATCGTGCCGATGTTCAGGTGCGGCTTGTCCCGCTCGTACAGCTTCTTCGCCATTGGTTCGTCCTCACGATGATCCGAACGTGAGAACCCGCGCGCGCCCGTGCGGGCGCGCCGCGTTCGCTTGGCCAACCCCCCTCCGCTGGTTCTCCGGAGGCGGGACGGAGAGGGGTCAGCGTCGGACGCCGTCGTCGGCGATCGTCGCTGCCGCTGCCGAAGGGAAGGCAGCCGGCACCGCGCTCAGCAGGCGGTGGCCTGCGAGCGTCCGGGTGCCGGCCGCGAAGAACATGCCCCGCACATTACGGAGCGCTCCGGGAGAAGTCGATCGATTTTCCGGCTGTTGCGTTGGTGGGACCAACGATGTAAATTCGTTGGCACGGCCAACGTTGGTGTGGCCGACGAATCATGGAGGTTCCCCATGCCGGTGATCGATGCGCTCGACTCGACGATGTACTACGAGGAGACCGGGGACGGCGCGCCCGTCGTGTTCCTGCACGGCAACCCCGGCTCGTCGCGGATGTGGCGCGGGGTCCTACCCGCGATCGGCGGGGCCGGGCGGCTGCTCGCCCCCGACCTGATCGGGATGGGCCGGTCCGGCAAGCCCGACATCCCCTACCGCTTCGACGACCACGCCCGCTACCTGGACGCCTGGTTCGACGCGCTCGGCCTGGACGAGGTCGTCCTGGTCGGCCACGACTGGGGCGGCGCGCTCGGCTTCGACTGGGCCGCGCGGCACCCGGGGCGCGTGCGCGGCGTCGCGTTCTTCGAGACGATCGTCAAGCCCATGACCTGGGACGAGCTCGGCGAAGCGCCGCGCGCCCGGACCGAGGCGATGCGCGGCCCCGAGGGCGAGAAGCTGGTGCTCGAATCGAACTTCTTCGTCGAGACCGCGTTCACCGGCGGCGTCCTCACGCCGCTCGGCGAGGACGAGATCCGGCGGTACCTGGAGCCCTACCCCACGCCGGAGAGCCGCCGGCCGATCCTGCAGTGGGCGCGCTCGATGCCGGTCGACGGCGAGCCCGCCGACGTGCACGCGCGCGTCGAGGGGTACGGCGAATGGCTGTCCACCAGCCACGACGTGCCCAAGCTGCTGATCACCTTCGACTCCTCGCCCACCCTCGGGATCGGCCCGGCGATGGCCGCCTGGTGCGCCGAGCACATCGCGAACCTGGAGATCGAGCACGGCGGCCCGGCCGGCCACCACGCCCCGGAGGACCGTCCGGACGCCATCGCCGCCGCGATCACCGCCTGGACGGAACGCCACGGCCTCCTCGCCCCCCGCCCGGCACCGGCCGCCCGCTGAGGCGCGCTACCGGGCCGGGAGCGAGCGCGGCAGGCCGAACGCGGCGAGCACGCCGGTCTCGAAGCGGGTCATGGCGCGGATCCGCCCGCCCGCGAGCGTGAGGACGTACAGGCCGGTCCCGTGGCGGGCGCCGTCGGGGCCGCGCAGGTAGCTCCCGAACGCCGGCTGTCCGTTGGCGCGCGTCGGCACGAGGTCGAACCTCCGGCCCGCGTCGAACAGGCCCGCGCAGAAGCCCGCCACGACGTCCCGCCCCTCGTACTCGAAGGGCAGCGGCGGCATGGACACGAAGGCGTCGTCGGTCAGCAGCGCCACCAGCGCGCCGATGTCGGCGGCCTCCCAGGCGTGGACGAAGTCCGCCACGACGGCGTTCTCGGCGGGCGAGCCGGCGGCGGGCGGCGGTTCGTCGCCGGCGCGCTCCGCCTGCCGCTGCCGCAGGCCGGCGCGCGCCCGCTTGAGGGCGCTCTTGACCGAGTCGACGGTCGTGTCCAGCATCCCGGCCACCTCGTCGGCGTGGAACCCGAGGACGTCGCGGAGGATGAGGACGGCGATCTGGCGGGGCGGCAGGGCCTGGAGCGCCGTCACGAACGCCAGCGAGACCGATTCGGCCCGCTCGTAACGGGCCTCGGGGCCGAGCGGCACGGGCGGCGCGCCTTCGAGGAGCGCGTCGGGGAACGGCTCCAGCCACACGATCTCGCCGAGCCGGGTCGGCTCGGGCGGCTCGACGCCGGGGATGTCCCAGGCCTTGGCGGGGCGCCGGGCCGCCGAGCGGAGGGTGCTCAGGCACCGGTTCGTGGCGATCCGGTAGAGCCAGGTGCGCATCGAGGCGCGGCCGTCGAACCCGCCGAGGCCCCGCCAGGCGTCGAGCAGGGTGTCCTGGAGGGCGTCCTCGGCGTCCTGGAACGAGCCGAGCATCCGGTAGCAGTGCACCTGCAGCTCCCGGCGGTGCGGCTCGGTCAGCTCGCGGAACGCCTCGCCGTCCCCCGCCCGTGCCCGCGCGATCAGGTCGGTCCCCATCGGCGCTCGCCACCTCTCCTCCGCGGCCGTTCGCTTCCCATCCTGTACGGACGCCGGCCGGGCCCGGAAAGGGGCGGTCCGCGGCCGCCCCCTTTTCCGGGATCCCGGCATCTGCATCGGTGACGGCAGCGACACCGATGGGAGAAGCGCCATGGGAAGGATCGTCATCAGCGAGAACGTCTCGCTCGACGGGGTCATCGAGATCGCCCCCGAGGAGGGGGACGGCAGGTTCGGCGGCTGGTTCGACTGGATGGGGGACGAGGACCGCGCCGCGTGGGCCGAGACCGAGGCCGCGGAGGCGATGGGCGCCGAAGCGCTGCTCATGGGCCGCGGCAGCTACGAGTACTTCATCGCGCGGGGCTGGCCGTCGCGGACCGGCGCCTGGGCGGACCGGCTGCGGGCCCTGCCCAAGCACGTCGTGTCCTCGACGCTGGAGGACCTCGGCTGGGAGAACACCACGGTCCTCGGCGGCGACCCCGTCCACGAGATCGCGACGCTGAAGCAGAAGGTGGACGGGGACATCATCGTCTACGCCAGCGGCCGGCTCGTGCCCGCGCTGATCGAGCACGACCTCGCCGACGAGCTGCGGCTGCTGGTCTTCCCGTTCGTCCTCGGGGCCGGGCAGCGGCTCTTCGGCGCGACGAGCGCGAAGAAGCCGATGCGGCTGGCGGAGACGCGCATGGTCGGCGACGGCATGCCGCTCCTCACCTACCGGACCGTCCGGGAAACGGCCTAGACGCCCGTGCCCCTGGTCCCCGGTTCAGTCCTGGCCGGGGATCGGGGCGCCGGACGGGAGGCCCGCCGCCACGTACGCGTCGTACCTCGGCTTCCAGGCGGGCTGCTCGGCGGCGCGGTCCTCCGCGTGCGCGTCGAGCGCGGACAGGCAGACGTCCCAGCCCGCCGCGTTGCGCGCCGCCGTGTCGCGGGCTTCGAGCACGTTGGTCAGGACGAACCGGGTCCGGTCGCCGTCGAGCGGTTCGAGGTCGAAGTGCAGCTCGTCGCCGCCCCAGGTGAACGCGAGCCGGCGCGGCGGGTCGTAGTCGATGATCCGGCCGCTCGTCGTCGCCTCGGGCATGTTCGGGTCGCCGGAGAAGGTGATCGCCCCGCCGGCGACCGGCTCGATGGCGACCTTCGGGGACGGGAACCAGTGCGCGAGCTCGGCGGGGTCGGCGACCATGCGCCAGACCCGGTCAACGGGATGGTCGTAGATCCGCTCGAAGCGGACGGCCGGGCGCCCGCCGATCTCGAGGTAGCCGCCGGGATTCGTGATGATCATGTCTCGCCTCTCTCGGTGGCGCCGGGGTCCGGCGGGGCGGCGGGCGGGCCGTCCGCCCCGTCCAGCCGGTCGCCCAGCGCGTCCAGGCTCGCGTTCCACAACCGCCGGTAGGGCGCGAGCCAGGCGTCCAGCTCCGCCATCGGGGCGGGGCGGATCGCGTACAGCCGGCGCTGCGCGTCCCGCTCGACGTCGACCAGCCCGGCCTCGCGCAGCACGCGCAGGTGCTTGGACGTGCCGGGCTGGCTCAGGCCGCAGGCGCGGGCCAGGTCGCCGACCGGCCGCGGGCCCTGCAGCAGCCGGTCGAGGATGGCGCGCCGGCCGGGGTCGGCGAGCGCGTGCCAGACGGCGGTTGCCATGTCACTCAATATGCCTCACCAGGAATATAACCGTCAAGGAATAGACCGAGGCCGGCGCGGTCGCAGCAGGAGCCAGCCGGACGCGGCCCCGGCGAACTGCAGCGCCGCGATCGCCAGCACGAGCCCGACCGGGCCGACCGCGTCCGCGCACGCCGCGGTGAGCGCCGCGCCCAGCGCGGACGCGCCGATCTTGAGGCTGCCGCCGGTCGTGTTGACCTGGCCGAGCCGGTCCGGCGGCGCCTCGCGCTGGCGGAGCATCAGCGTCGCGGCGAACACCGGCCCCTCGGCGAGGCCCGCCGCGCAGAACGCCGCCATCGCCCACCCCGCCGACGGCGCCAGCGCGACCGCCGCCAGCGCCGCGCCGAACGCGACGAGCCCGCCGACCAGGACCGGCTCGCCGTGCCGCGGCGTCAGCCAGCGGCTCGACGCCAGCGACCCGAGCAGCGACCCGACCGCCATCGCCACCAGCAGCCGCCCGCCCGCGCTGGCCGGCGCGCCGACGTGCTGGGCGAGCAGCACCGCCGTCACCGCGACCCCGCCGAACCCCAGCCACGCCAGCGTCGTCGCCACCGTCACCGCGCGCAGCACCCGCCCGCGCGCCAGCACGACCAGCCCGCCCGCGATCACGTCGGCGAGGCCGGACCGGGCGTCCTCGGTGACCTCGCCGATGTCCCGCTCGGCGATCGCGCCCTTGCCCGCCTCCGCGGCCCGTCCCGCGTCCGCGACACGCCCCGCGTCGGCGGCGCGTCCCGCCTCCGCAGCGCGCCCCGCGTCCGCGGCGCGTCCCGCCTCCGCCTCCGCCTCCGCCGCCGCGGCCGCGCCCGGGTCGGGATCCGCCGCGCGCCCGGGCGGTGCGGGGGCCGAGGCGTCCGAGGCCGCCGCGGCGTCCGGGCCGGCGAAGGGCAGCAGCGGCAGCACGCAGAGCCCGAGGACGGCGCTCGCGACGATGGCCGTCCCCGCGTACTGCCCGCCCGCGAGCGACGCGACGCCCGCCGCGAGTCCCGGCCCGACGATCGCCGCGACGTTGTAGCTCGACGCCTCCAGCCCGTACGCGCGGGACAGCCGGTCGGCGGGGACGAACCGCGGCAGCAGGCTCGTCAGCGCCACCACGATCGGCTCGGTGCAGCCGATCACGGCGGCGACGCACAGCGCCGCGACCAGCGGCGAGCCGCCCGCCATCGCCAGCAGCAGGCCGGTCGCGGCGGCGTAGCCGAGCGCCATCGGCACGATGGCGCGGCGCGGGCGCCGCAGCCGGTCCACCGCGTTGCCGATCACCGGCCCGCTGATCACGTACGGCAGCGTCATCGCGGTCTGCAGGTAGCCGGCGGTGGCGGCGTGCCCCGTCCGGGCCTGGACGGTCAGGACGAGCGCCGTCGCGACGCCCTCCGCGGACACCCGCAGCAGCGTCGCGGCGGTCAAATGGAACGCAAGCCCCCGGATCACCCTCGGATCGTGACACAGGAACGGGCCGTCGGCTCCGGCGGAACGGGCCGACCTAGACTTCTGGTGTGACGCAGACAACGGGGACGACGGCATCGGACGTGCACGAGCACCGGGTGACCAGCGAGGTCGGGCGGCTGCGGACGGTCCTGCTGCACCGTCCGGGCGCGGAGCTGAAGCGGCTGACGCCGCGCAACAGCGACAAGCTGCTGTTCGACGCGATCCCGTGGGCGGGCCGCGCGCAGGAGGAGCACGACGCGTTCGCGGAGGCGCTGCGGGAGCGCGGCGTCGAGGTGCTGTACGTCACCGAGCTGCTGCAGGACGCGCTGGAGTACGAGGGGGCGCGCGAGCAGGCGATCGCGGACGCGATCGTCGACCTGCGGCTCGGCGACCAGCTGCGCCGCGTCGTGGAGGGGTACCTGCGCGACCTCGACCCGGAGGACCTGGCGCAGACGCTGGTCGCGGGGCTGGCGCACGAGGAGCTGAAGTCCGGGCACGGCCTGGTGTACCGGCTGATGGACCGGCTCGACTTCATCGTCGACCCGCTGCCCGGCCTGCTGTTCACCCGCGACAACAGCGCCTGGATCGGCGACCGGGTGGCGGTGACGAGCCTCGCGATGGAGGCGCGGCGCCGGGAGGCGCAGCTCACCGGGCTGATCTACGCGCACCATCCGCGGTTCGACGGGGTGGAGCCGGTGTACTCGCCGGAGCTGGAGCACCTGGAGGGCGGCGACGTGCTGCTGCTCTGCCCGGGCGTGATCGCGGTCGGGACGGGCGAGCGGACGACCCCGGCGGGCGTGGAGCGGCTCGCGCGGCAGGTGATCGGGGCGGGGCTGGCGCACACGGTGCTCGCGGTGCCGATCGCGCAGGAGCGGGCGACCATGCACCTGGACACGGTCTGCACCATGGTCGACGTCGACACCGTCGTGATGTACCCGCCGGTCGCGCACTCGCTGACCGCGTACACGGTGACGCTGGACGGCGGCGAGCTGCGGGTCGCCGGGCCGCGCCCGTTCCTGGAGGCGGCGGCGGACGCGATGGGCCTGGACCGGCTGAAGGTGATCGACACCGGGCTCGACCCGGTGACCGCCGAGCGGGAGCAGTGGGACGACGGGAACAACACGCTCGCCGTCGCGCCCCGGCTGTGCGTGGCGTACGAGCGCAACATCGAGACGAACGCGCAGCTGGAGGCGTCGGGGATCGAGGTCATCCGGATCAGCGGCAGCGAGCTCGGCACCGGGCGGGGCGGGCCGCGCTGCATGTCCTGCCCGATCCTCCGCGACGCCCCCTGAGGGCGCCCCTGACAGCGCCCCTGACGGCGCCCCCCGACGGCGTCCCTGACGGCGTCCTCCGACGCGAAAGGCCCCGGCGCGACGCCGGGGCCTTTCCCACGTTGGACGCTCGGGCGGTGTCGACGGGGGCACGACAGCGCCCGAGCTTGTTGAGGACCATACAAGGTGCGGCAGTGGTCCCTCTAGGCGGGGTATGCCCTACTTGGGGCCACCTCATTCCTCGTGCCGTCGTAGAGGTCGTCCTCGGGGTCGTCCATGAGGTCCGGGAAGGCGGCGAGATCGGGCACGACGCCGTCCGAACGCGCAGGTGAGACCGCGTCCTCGCCGCCGGGCACGCGCGGCGTGCGCAGTACCGCCCACACGGTGGTGGCGCCGTCCTCGTGCCGGACGCCCCAGCCCTCCGACAGGGCCTCGACGATGCCGAGCCCGCGGCCGCCGAGCGAGGACAGGGTGCCGGGCCCGCGGCGCGGCTCGGTCATCGCGCCCCCGTCGCTGACCTCCAGTTCCAGGACGTCGCCGCGGCGCAGCCAGCAGACCCGGACCTGCCCGGAGGGCAGCGGCCTGGCGTGCCGCAGCGCGTTGCTGATCAGCTCGCTGACGATGACGCTGGCGTCGTCCACGACCGACTCGTAGACCCCCGAGGCGGCCAGTTCCGAGCTGAGGCGCCTGCGGGCGACCGCGACGCTGGACGGCGCGTGTGGCAGCAGTACGACGCTCGACGCCCTCACCTCCCCGTGGTTCCGCTCTCTCGGACGAGTCCCGTCGTCACTCTTCCGGTACGACCGAAATGCCCTGATGGCAGGGGCCGGAAACCTGAGCGATGCCGGTCGCCACCTGCACAACGAGTCACCGCCCGTCCGGTCACGGTGATCACCCCCGTCTGCGGTGTCGGAACCCGGCGCCGGCCGGTGATCCCATCACCGGCGGCGGCCACCCAAGGATCTATCCAGCCGGAGGACGGGTTACTCCTCGCGCGCGCGTTTCGTCCGTCACACCCGGTGGCCACCGTACTTTCCCGCACGGAGCAACCCTGCCACCAGTCAGGATCGCTCAAACCGCGCGGCACAACGGACTCACCCGTCCGCATCCGGACCGCTGTCCTCACGGTAAGTGACCGACCGGGCGGTCATTCGGCGGGCGGCGGGCGGTCATTCGGCGGGCAGGACGAGCCGCATGCAGGTGCCCGACTCGCCGCTCGTGCCGGGATGCGCCGAGATCGCCCCGCCCTGCGCCTCGGTCAGCCGTTTCACGATGTACAGGCCGAGGCCGATGCCGCCGAACCGGCGCCGGTCCCCCGCCTCGCCCTGCACGAACCGCTCGAAGATCCGCTCGTGGTCGCCGGGGCGGATGCCGATCCCCTCGTCCTCGACCGTCACCGCGATCCCCCGCGCGCCCGCCGCCGCGCCCGCCGCGACCGCCTGCGCGCGGACCCGGACCGTCCCGCCGTCCGGGCTGTACTTGAACGCGTTCTCCAGCAGCTGCCCGAGCACGATGTCGGTCGCCATCGCGTCGCCCCGGCACCGCGGCAGGCCCGGCTCGATCTCCAGCTCCACCCGGTGCAGGTCCGACAGCGACCGGAACCCCGCGACGACGCCCTCCAGCACCCGCGCCAGGTCGAACGGCTCGACCGTCACGGCCAGCTCGTCGGCGCCCGCGCGGGAGCCGAGCAGCAGGTGCTCCACCAGCCGGCCGAGCGACTGGGCGCGCTCGGCGATCGTCGCGACGGCGGCGCGGCGGTCCAGGTCGGCCAGCTCGTCCCACCGGTTGACCAGCGTCGACGCGAACCCCTGCACGACCGTGATCGGGGTGCGCAGCTCGTGGCTGGTGGTGGCGAGGAACAGGTCCTTCGCCTCCTCCAGCGCCTTCGCCTCCGTCACGTCGCGGAAGTCGACGACGAGCTCGCCGGTCTCCTCGATCTCCGCGGCCAGCACGTTCAGCCAGACCCCGGACTCCAGCGGGAACGTCAGCATCTCGCCGAGCGCGGGCATGTCGAACGGCAGCGGCCGGCCGATCGCGTCCTCCGGCGGGATGCCGGTGAGGGTGTGCGCGGCCGGGTTCCACTGCCGGACGACGAGGTCGTGGTCCAGCACCGCGATGCCGTCCGCGCTGGAGTCGATCACCGCGCGCTCGTGCGCCCGCTGCCGGACGACCTCCGCGTACGCGACCGCGTTGCCGACCGCGACGCCGGCGTGCCCGGCGAGCAGCTCCAGCAGCTCCAGCTCGGTGTGCCCGATCTTGCGCCCGGAGAACAGCGCGTAGAGCGCCCCGTACGGGCGGTTCTGCAGGTACGACAGGCCGAGCGCGACGGTGTGCAGGCCGGGCAGCTCGGACCAGATCAGGTCGCCGAGCCGCTGCTCGCCGGTCGCGAGCTTCACCGTCTTGCCGGACCGCAGCAGCTCCCCGACCAGGCTCGGGCGCAGCTCGGCGGTCGTCCCGCGCATGTGCTCCGGCAGCCCCGACGTGCTGACCAGGCGCAGCCGCTGCCCCTCGATCCGGACGAAGCCGCCCGCGTCCGCGCCGGTCAGCTCGATCAGCGCGGTCGTGATCCGGTCGAGCACCACGGCGAGGTCCAGCTCGGCGTTCAGGTCGGCGACGATGTCGTTCAGCCGCCGGACGAGCCGCGCCCGCTCCGTCATGTGGTGCTGGACGATCTCGTCGTCCTCCGCCGGGTGGTACACGCCGACCCAGCCGAGCGGGGTCCCGGCCGGGTCCTTCAGCAGGCTCGTGTCGATCCGCACGTCGATCAGCCGGCCGTCCCGGTGGAACCGGCGGGTCGCGATCGAGATCTGCCCGCCCTCCTTCTCGGACTCGCCCTCCCCGGCGCGCCGGGTGAGCAGCCGCTCCTGGACGGCGTTGTGCTCGGCCTTCAGCTCGTCCGGGACGATCGGCGGGACGCGCCCGACCATCTCCTCGGCGCTCCAGCCGAACATCCGCTCGGCGGCCGGGTTCCACACGGTGACGCGGTGCTTCTGGTCGACGGCCACGATCGCGTCGGCGGCGCTCTCGATGACGGCGCGCGCGATCGGGTCGTGGACGTGCTGCACGTCTGTCATCGTGCCACCGGAGCCCGGCACGGCGCCGGGCGATCGGCGCCGAAAAGTTCCCACAAAGCGGCCCCGGCGAAGGGAAGAACGCCACGTCAGCGGCCCGGGGACCTTGAAATCGGCCATCTCCGTCGTGCCTTTCCGGCGGGCGCGGCGCATCCGTCGGCGCGCGGCTGCGGCAACCCTACCGTCGGGTAATACCGGCGCCGCGGGCGGCGCCCGCCCAGCCGATCAGCAGCGTCGCGGCGGCCGCGGCGAGGAAGGACAGCAGCGACGCGCTCATCCAGCTCTGCGGCGTGAAGTGCAGCGCGTCCCGCGCGTGCTGCCACAGGTCCGCCCACCAGCCGACGGTCCCCGGGTTGATCAGCTGGTAGGCGACGATGCCGACCGCCCACGCGGCGATCATGCTCCACCGGGACGGCGCGGTGCGGCTCGCGTCCCAGCCGCCGGCGCGGCCCCGGCCGAGGAAGAAGTCCGCGGCGAGCACGCCCAGCATCGGCACGAACACCGACCCGATCAGTGACAGGAAGCCCGCGTAGTCGTTGATGTCCAGCGCCAGCGCCAGCACGGTGATCCCCGCGCCGAGCGCGACCGACAGGACGCGCCGGTCGGCGCGCGGCACCAGGTTCTGGATCGACACGGCGGTGGAGTACACGTTCGCGAACGACTGGTCGGCCTCCCGCAGCACGAACACCGCGAAGAACACCGCACCCAGCGCGACGTGCAGGAACGGGTCGAACACCCGGTCGGTGTCGCCCGCGACGAGCGCCAGCGCCAGCAGCCCGAGCACGTACGCGACGATCTGGGTCACCGAGTACCCGACGGACGCCGCGCCGAAGGCCCCGCGCGCGCTCTTCGCGTGCCGCGTGTAGTCGGCGGCGACCGGCACCCACGAGATCGACACCGCCAGCGCCGCGTCCGCGCCGATCCAGAACCCGTGCCACGACCCCTGGTTCAGATCCGGCAGCGGCTGCCGGACCAGCTGCACGTAGAAGTAGCCCAGCGCCACGACCACCGCGACCGTCACGTACCGGCGCAGCAGCCGCACCGACCCGAGCGGCCAGATCGTCAGCACCGTCGTGAGCACCCCGGCCGCGACCACGTACCCCCAGCGCGGCACCCCGTCCCACAGCTCGCGCGCCGCGTCCGCGATCACGATCAGCTCGAACGTGCCCCAGCCGACCAGCTGCGCGATGTTCAGCACCGTCGGCACGTACGACAGCCGCGCGCCGAACAGCCCGCGCAGCAGCACCATCGCCGGCTGGCCCGTCCGCGCCCCCGGCACGGCGGCCAGCCCGAGCATCAGCCCGCCCAGCACGGTCCCGACGATCATCGCGGCGATGCCCGCCGCGATCGCCAGCGTCGGCTTGCCGTCCGCGCCGGGCGCGAGGACGGTGTACGCGCCGGAGAAGGCCAGCAGGCTGACCCCGAGGTTCGCCCAGAACGCGCTCTGGTCCCAGAAGCCGAGCACCTTCGGGGCGGGCTCGTCGAGGGTGTACGGGACCTCGTTGCGCGGGCTCTCGTGCGCGAGGGTCTTTTCGACGTCGGACGTCACGGGACACGCTCCCTACGCCGGCATTACCCGGACAGGTTCATGCGGTCGGCGACGCCAGGAAGGCCGCCCTCTCAGCCCGGCTCGAGGCCCGAGCTCCCGCGGTTATCGGTCGGCACCGATCGTACAACCGCCCGCAACCCCTACAAAGGGTGCATATCCCCGGGGGTCGGTCAGGCCACGTAGGGCTCGCCGTCCCCGCCGTTCTCCATCGGCCGGCCCGCCTCGGCCCAGCCCTTCATCCCGCCGTCCACGTTCTTCGCCAGCCAGCCCGCCTGGTTCAGCGCCACCGTCACCTGCGCCGACCGCGCCCCCGACCGGCAGATCACGAAGATCTCCCGGTCCCGCGGGATCTCCCCGGCCCGGTCGCCCAGCTGCCCCATCGGGATGTGCACGGCCTCGGGCGCGTGCCCGGCCTCCCACTCGTCCTGTTCGCGCACGTCCAGCAGGTAACCGCCCTGCGGAACGTCGGCGGCGACCACCGCCGGAACCTCGTCCCCGAAAATCATCACACCCCCATGGAACCGCGCGAAGCCCCCCTGCGTCGAATCACGCATGCGGTATCGGACGCTCATCCTCGCCTCGTCCGGGCTCGCCATGATCTTCTCACTGGCCGCCTGCGGCGACGAACACGCCAAGACCCTTCCCGCAGAGCGGCCCTCGGGCACCGCCGCGGTACGGCCCTCGAGCCCCTCGGCCGACAGCCTCACCATCCAGGTCAAGGCATCGGCCCAGGCCCCCGCCAAGACCTACACCCTGACCTGCGACCCGGCCGGCGGCGACCATCCGAAGGCCGCCGACGCCTGCGCCGCCCTCACCAAGGTCAAGGACCCGTTCGCGCCCGTCCCCAAGGACCGGATGTGCACCGACATCTACGGCGGCCCCGAGGTCGCCACGGTGAAGGGCACCTGGCAGGGCAAGCCCATCGACACCACCTTCAAGCGCAACGACGGCTGCCAGCTGCACCGCTGGACGGAGATCGCCCCGGTCTTCGGCCCCGTCCCGAAGGTCCGCTGACCCGCCCGCCCGCATGCGGTCGCGGCCGCAGCGCACCCAGATCCAGGCGTCGATCCGGGCCGCGCCCTCGGGCTCGCCCCACGCTGCCACTATGGGCGGCATGTTCTCGCTGCGGATGAACGACGCCGCGCTCGACTCCCTCGGCCTGCTGCGGGGACCGGCCGCCGCCAAGCCGCCGGCCGGCCTCGCCGCCGGGCTCCGGGACGCTCGACAAGATGGTCGTGGCCGACGTCGAGGTGGGCGCCTGAGGGTTACTTGAGGAGGCGGGAGAGGCGGCGGTCGGCGAGGGGCTTGCCGCCGGTCTGGCAGGTGGGGCAGTACTGGAGGGCCGAGTCGGCGAACGACACCTCGCGGATCGTGTCGCCGCACACCGGGCATTCCTGGCCCTTGCGGCCGTGCACGCGGAGGCCGGTCTTCTTCTCGCCCTTGAGGTCCTGGGCCTCCAGGCCGCGCGAGCGGTCGACCGCGTCGCGGAGCGTGGCGACGATCGCCTCGTGCAGGGTCGCGACGTCGTCGTCGGTGAGCGTCGCGGCGATCTTGAAGGGGGACATCTTCGCCACGTGCAGCACCTCGTCGGAGTAGGCGTTGCCGATGCCGGCGATGACGCTCTGGTCCCGCAGCAGGCCCTTGATCTGCGTGCGCTTGCCCGCGACGATCTCGCGCAGCCGGTCGGCGGTGAACGATTCGTCGAGCGGGTCGGGGCCGAGGGTCGCGACACCCGGGACGTCGTTCGGATCGCGGACGACGTAGACCGCGAGGCCCTTCTTCGTGCCGGCCTCGGTGAGGTCGAAGCCGGAGCCGTCGTCGAGGTGGACGCGGAGGGCGAGCGGGTTCTTCCCGCCGGGGCGGGCGGGCCTGGTCGGCACCTCGTCGCGCCATCGGAGCCAGCCGGCGCGGGCCAGGTGAACGACGAGGTGGATGCCGTCGACGTCCAGGTCCAGGAACTTGCCGTGCCGGGTCGCGCCGGTGACGGTCAGCCCGCCGAGCGCGGTCACGGGCGGGTCGTAGGTCTTCAGCGCGGAGATCGCGAGGACGTCGACGCGCGCGACGGCATGGCCGACGACGCGCTCGCGCAGGAACGCCGCCAGCGCCTCCACCTCGGGCAACTCGGGCATCGGACCTCCACTCGCCGACCGTGACCCCTCCAAGGTAAACGGTCCGGCAGCCATGCGGCGGACCTGCGCAAGTACCTCCCCCGGGGACGCGGATCGCGAGATCATCGATGGCGGCGGCGTCCCGCGTCCGGCGACCTCCCTGGACTGTCCACAGGGCCGGGGAAGGTTGTGGAAAACCTTGTGCATGGCGCGCGGTTCGGCGCGGCGGCGGGGCGTTCCGGGGTGAATACCTCGACGAATATCGACAAAGCGCCGTGCGGCGGTTCCTGCGGGCCGCCGCACAGGGTGTGGATAACTCCGCGCGACGGGCTGTGACCCGGATCTCGAAATAACCCCTAGGGGGTACGGGTTGTGCGGGGTGTTCGGGTTGTGGCACCATGAGGTCGTGCAGATACCCCCAGGGGGTACAACGACGAGGGAGGACGAGAGATGAGCACCGCCACCTACACCGTCACCGGGATGACCTGCGGCCACTGCGTCGCCTCCGTGACCGAGGAGGTCGAGCAGGTCGCCGGCGTGACCGCCGTCGACGTCGACCTCGAGACCGGCCGGGTGACCGTCACCAGCGAGGCCCCCGTCGACGACGCCCTGATCAAGGGCGCCGTCGAGGAGGCGGGATACGCCCTGCAGGCCTGAGGCCTGCCGCCCTGGGAACCAGGGCCGAGACGAGTGGAGTGAAGGACGATGAACACCGCGACCAAGCTGGGCGCCTACGTGGCAGGGCTGGCCGTCGTCTTCGGCGGCGCCGCCGGGATCGGCACGGTGGCCGGCCCGGTCGGCAAGGCCGACGAGGGCGGGCACGGCGCGCACGGATCCCACGGCGGGACGGCGGCGGGCACGGCGGTCCCCGGCGGGCTGCAGGTCAGCCAGGACGGCTACACCCTGCACCCGCGGACGACCACGGTGCGGCCGGGCGTGCTGACCGACTTCCGGTTCACCATCGACGGCCCGGACGGCAGGCCGGTGACCGGGTTCACGCCGCTGCACGGCAAGCGGCTGCACCTGATCATCGCGCGCCGCGACCTGTCCGGCTTCCAGCACCTGCACCCGACCGAGGTCGGCGGCGGCGTGTGGGCGGTCGCGGTCGTCCTGCCGAAGGCCGGCGCGTACCGGTTCTTCACCGACGTCCAGCCGGAGGGCGCGAAGGAGGCGCTGACGCTGGGCGTCGACGTCGCCGCCCCGGGCGACTTCCAGCCGGTCCCGCTGCCGGAGCCGGAGCAGGTCGCGAAGGTGGACGGCTACGAGGTGAAGCTGGCCGGGGCGCTGGCCCCGGGCAAGGCGAGCAAGCTGACGCTGACGGTGAGCAAGGACGGCAAGCCGGTCACGGACCTGGAGCCGTACCTGGAGGCGTACGGGCATCTGGTCGCGCTGCGGCAGGGCGACCTGGCCTACCTGCACGTCCACCCGGACGGCGAGCCGGGCGACGGCAAGACGAAGCCGGGTCCCGGCATCACCTTCTACGCCGAGGCGCCCAGCGCGGGGACGTACCGGCTGTACCTGGACTTCCAGCACGCCGGCAAGGTCCGCACGGCGGAGTTCACCGTGACGGCGGGGCCGTCGTCCGGGCCGGTCGAGCAGGGCGGCCAGGACGAGGGCCACGGCGAGGGCCACGGCGAGCACACCCACTGACATCCCGTACGGTCGAAGCGAAGGAGGAGCGATGACCACCGGCGCCGTGCCAGAAGCGGAATCCGGGCGGATCGAGCTGGCGATCGGCGGGATGACGTGCGCGTCGTGCGCCAACCGCATCGAACGCAAGCTGAACAAGCTCGAGGGCGTCACCGCGACGGTCAACTACGCCACCGAGAAGGCGAAGGTCGAGTTCCCGGCGGGGGTATCGCCGGAGGAGCTGGTCGCCACGGTGGAGGCGGCGGGCTACACCGCCGAGCTGCCGGCCCCGCCGAAGAGCGAGGGCGAGGGCGACGCGGGCGGGGAGCCCGACGACGGGCTGCGCACGCTGCGGCAGCGGCTGGTCATGTCGGTCGTCCTGGCGGTCCCGGTGATCGCGATGGCGATGGTCCCGGCGCTGCAGTTCGACAACTGGCAGTGGCTGTCGCTGACGCTGGCGTCGCCGGTCGTGGTGTACGCGGGCTGGCCGTTCCACAAGGCCGCGTGGACGAACCTGCGGCACGGCGCCGCGACGATGGACACGCTGGTGTCGGTCGGCACGCTCGCCGCGTTCGGCTGGTCGCTGTGGGCGCTGTTCTTCGGCACCGCCGGGGAGACGGGCCTCAAGCACGGGTTCGAGTTCTCCATGACCCGCTCGGACGGGTCGATGAACATCTACCTGGAGGCCGCGTCCGGCGTCATCGCGTTCATCCTGGCGGGCCGCTACTTCGAGGCGCGGTCCAAGCGGCGCGCGGGCGCCGCGCTCAGGGCGCTGCTGGAGCTGGGCGCCAAGGAGGTCTCGGTCGTCCGCGACGGGCGCGAGGAGCGGATCCCGGTCGAGCAGCTCGCCGTGGACGACGTGTTCGTGGTCCGTCCCGGCGAGAAGATCGCGACGGACGGCGTGGTGACCGAGGGGTCGTCGGCGGTGGACGCGTCGCTGCTGACCGGCGAGTCCGTCCCGGTGGAGGTCGCGCCGGGCGACGCGGTGGTCGGCGCGACGGTGAACGCGGGCGGGCGGCTGCTGGTCCGCGCGACGCGGGTCGGCGCCGACACCCAGCTCGCGCAGATGGCGCGGCTGGTGGAGGACGCGCAGACCGGCAAGGCGCAGGTGCAGCGGCTCGCCGACCGGATCTCCGGGATCTTCGTCCCGGTGGTGATCGCGCTGGCGGTCGCGACGCTGGGCTTCTGGGTCGGCACCGGCTCCGGCCTGGCCGGGGCGTTCACCGCGGCGGTCGCGGTGCTGATCATCGCCTGCCCGTGCGCGCTCGGCCTGGCCACCCCGACCGCGCTGATGGTCGGGACGGGGCGCGGCGCGCAGCTCGGCATCCTGATCAAGGGCCCGGAGGTGCTGGAGTCGACCCGCGCGATCGACACGGTCGTGCTGGACAAGACCGGCACCGTCACCACCGGCCGGATGGCCCTGGTCGGCGTGCACACCGCCGACGGCGTGGACGAGGCGGACGTGCTGCGGCTCGCGGGGGCGCTGGAGAACGCGTCCGAGCACCCGATCGCGCAGGCCATCGCCAAGGGCGCGACCGAGCGCGTCGGGACCCTCGGCACGGTCGAGGACTTCGCGAACGTCGAGGGCCTGGGCGTGCAGGGGGTCGTCGACGGGCACGGTGTCCTGGTCGGCCGGCCTCAGCTGCTCGCCGAATGGTCGCAGCACCTGAGCGCCGAGCTGGAGCGGGCGATGGCGGAGGCGCAGTCGCAGGGCCGCACCGCCGTCGCGGTCGGCTGGGACGGCGAGGCCCGCGCGGTGATCACCGTCGCGGACCAGGTCAAGCCGACCTCGGCGGAGGCGATCGGGCAGTTGCGGGCGCTCGGGCTGCGGCCCGTCCTGCTCACCGGTGACAGCGAGACCGTCGCCCGGACGGTCGCGGACGCGGTCGGGATCGACGAGGTCATCGCCGAGGTCCTGCCGCAGGACAAGGTCGACGTCGTCAAGCGCCTGCAGGGCGAGGGACGGACGGTCGCGATGGTCGGCGACGGGGTCAACGACGCCGCCGCGCTCGCCCAGGCCGACCTCGGCCTGGCGATGGGCACCGGGACGGACGTGGCGATCGAGGCGTCCGACCTGACCCTGGTCCGCGGCGACCTGCGGGCCGCGGCGGACGCGATCCGGCTGTCCCGGCGCACGCTCCGCACGATCAAGGGGAACCTGTTCTGGGCGTTCGCCTACAACGTGGCGGCGCTGCCGCTGGCGGCGACCGGGCTGCTCAACCCGATGATCGCGGGCGGCGCGATGGCGTTCTCGTCGGTCTTCGTGGTGAGCAACAGCCTGCGGCTCCGCCGGTTCAAGGCGCTGAACGGCGACACCGAGCCGGCCCCGGCGGCCGCGGCCCCGGCCCGTCCGGAGGTCGAGCCGGCCCGCTGACGGCCCGGAACGAGCGCGCGGCCCCCGATCCGGGGCCGCGCGCTCGCTGTTTCATGTGAAACCCGTGCCAGGGGTGCTAGAGCGGGACGTCCCAGAAGGCGAGTTCGTGGCGCATGCCGTCGAGGAATAGGCGTTCCGCGCGGGCGGGGCCGGCGCCGGACTCGTCGATCATCTGGGCGATGCGGCGGGTCAGCTCGGCGAAGCCGGGGTCGGCGTAGGTGTCGACCCAGCGGCGGTAGCGCGGCTCGGCGGGCGGGTCCTCGGCGAGGCGGGCGCCCAGCGTGGAATAGCCCCACATGCACGGGTACAGGGCGGCGAGCCCGTCGCCGTAGTCGGCGGCGCTGTCCAGGAGGAACGCGGTGTAGGCGGCGCAGGCCGGGCCCTTGCGGGCGCCGTCGAGGTCCGCGCCGAACTCCGCGGACAGGGATCGGTGCAGGTCCAGCTCGTCGTGGAAGGTCGCGTGCGCCAGGTCGACGAGGTCGCCGAGGTGCGCGGACGGGGCCTGCCAGGCGAGCCGGGAGAACACGCGGACGTAGTCGTGCAGGAACAGGTAGTCCTGCTCGAGCCAGGAGCGGAAGACCGCCTCGTCCAGGTCCCCGCGCGCGATGCCGAGGACGGTCGGGTGCTTCAGCTGCTCCTCGACCAGCGGACGGCCGAGCTCCTCCAGGTGCGCCGCGAGACTCATGCGGGCAAGTCTGGCATCCCCGGACACGACCAGGCCCCGCCGGGTCTTGCGGCCCGGCGGGGCCCTGGTCAAGCACCGGTGTGCGGGTCGCCTCTCGGCGAAAGGCTCAACACGGCTCCAGCCGGACGGTATTCCGTGAAGGCAATAGGTGAGGCCCGGGGACACCAGGCACACCGGCTGTTATGTGTAACCCCCGGGGCCCCCGGGATTGTTCCCGCCCGCCGGACGGGATTCCGTCAGCGGGCGGACGCGGGCTGCGGCGGGACGTCCGAGAACGTGCCCGTGCGGCGGATCGTGTGCCAGCCGAGCCGCGAGCCCAGCAGCGCCGTGACCACCGACTGGACGACGACCAGGTACATGAGCTGCCGGTACACGAACTGCTGGAGCGGCAGCGCCCACAGCGGGCGGACGCGCTCGCCGTCCAGCCAGAGCGCGTACGCGCCCGCGGCCGTCTGCGCCGCCACGAACCCGGCCCAGAGCAGGATCGGCCCCACCGGGTTCAGGAAGACCAGGCCGAACAGCGCGAACAGGTCGACGGCGGGCGCGAACAGCGGCAGCACCACCTGGAACACCGCCAGGTACGTGAGGCAGCGGCGGCCGAACCGCCCCGACGCGCCGCGCTCCACCAGCGACCGGCGGTGCTTCCACATCGCCTGCATCGTCCCGTAGCACCAGCGGTACCGCTGCCGCCACAGCTGGCGCAGCGACGACGGCGCCTCCGTCCAGGCGATCGCCTTCTCCTCGTACACGACGCGGTACCCGGACCGGCAGATCGCCATGGTCAGGTCGGTGTCCTCGGCGAGGGTGTCGGCGGGGACGCCGCCGACCCGCGCCAGCACCGAGCGGCGGAACGCGCCGATCGCGCCCGGGACGGTCGGCATGCACTGCAGCACGTCGAACATCCGGCGGTCGAGGTTGAAGCCGATCACGTACTCGATGTGCTGCCAGCGGCCGAGGAGCCCGCCCCGGTTGGCGACCTTGGTGTTGCCGCTCACCGCGCCGACGCGCGGATCGGCGAGCGGCCCGACGAGGTGCCGGAGCGTGTCGCGCTGGAACACGGTGTCGCCGTCGACCAGCACGAGGATCTCGCCGCGCGCCATGGCCGCGCCCGCGTTCAGGGCGCTGGGCTTGCCGCCGTTGGGCTTGCGCAGCAGCCGGACGCCCGGCAGCGCGAGGCCCTCGACGATCGCGGCGGTGCGGTCCGACGACCCGTCGTCCACCACGATCACCTCGAACGCGCCCGGATAGTCGGTGTCGAGCAGCGACCGGACCGTCGCCGCGATCCCGGCCTCCTCGTTGTAGGCGGGCACGATGACGGAGAGGTCCGGGTACGGCGCGGGGCGGGCCGGCGGCTTCCGGACGCGCCGGACGTGCACGTGCGCGAAGACCAGCAGCAGCACGAGCCGCAGCACGTACAGGGCTCCGGCGACGCCGAACAGCGCGCCGAGCCAGCCGGTGAGCGCGGACGCGGTCCGCTGCGCGGCGACCAGCGTCCAGCCGATCGCCTTCTCCCGGCCGGAGACGGCGATGTCGGCGGCGGGCATCCGCATGGCCTGCGACAGCGTGGTGAAGCGGTAGCCGTGCGGCTGGAGCCGGTCGATGATCTGCTCGACGGCCGCGACGGTCTGCGCCCGGTCGCCGCCCGCGTCGTGCAGCATGACGACGGCGCCCTGGCCGCGCTTCTCCGCCGCGAGCGCGGTCTCGACGATCTTCTCGGTGCCCGGCCGCTGCCAGTCCTCGGTGTCGCGGTCGGTGAGGACGACGACGTACCCGTCCTTGCCCGCGCGCTCGGCCGCCCGCCATTCCGGCGCGGTCAGCCCGTCCGGGACGGACGAGTACGGCATCCGCATCAGCCGCGTGTGGACCCCGGCCGCGCCCGCCAGCGCCCGCTGCGTGAGGTCGAGTTCCAGGCGCGCGCGCCAGGCCGGGGCTGTGGCGAGGTCGACGTGCGTGTAGGTGTGCGAGCCGATCTCGTTGCCCTCGCGCAGGATGCGGCGGGTCAGGGCAGGGTTCTCGGCGACGTGCGCGCCGACGGCGAAGAACGTGCCGTGCGCGCCGTGGCGGCGCAGCACGTCGAGGATCCGCGGCGTCCACGTCGGGTCGGGGCCGTCGTCGAAGGTCAGCGCGATCGTCTTGGCCGGCATCCGCAGCGAGTGCGGCGTCCCGCCGGCCATGTTGACCACCGGGCCGCCGGAGGTGATCCGCGACGGCGCGGGGACGGGGTGCACCGGGTCCTTGCGCGGCGCCTCGCCGACCGCGCCGTGCGCGTACCCGTCCAGCAGCAGCAGGACGGTCAGGGCCAGGCCGCCGAGGAGCAGCAGGATCCAGTGGCCCCGCGGTTCGCCTCGCCGCATCCTCAGCTCGGCTTCTTCGTGTGCCCCCAGGCGGGCGGGCTCGCGTGCGAGTTGCCCGGACGGCTCGCGGTCGTGCTCGCCGTGGGCTTGGCGCTGGGCGCGGTCGACGCGGACGGCGCGGGCGCCGTCGTCGACGCCGGCTGCGAGGTCGCGGAGGGCGCCTTGGCCGACCCACCGGACGGGACGGTACGGGGCCGTTTGCTCGACGTCCCGCCTTCACGCCCGCCAGTCGGTTTCGCAGCGCGCGCGCCGGCCGACTGGTGCCCGCCATCAGGATGCGTGGACGGCGCGTTCCACGGCGTTCCGGGGACCGCGGCGCCTGTAGCCGCCCCGATGCCCAGCGCGCCGAGGAAGACCACGAGGACCGCGCCCGCCACCAGGCCGATCCGCCGGGCCAGCCGCTGCCGCCGCCCCGTCGCGTCCACGAACACCGGCGACCCGTCCGGCGTGGTGTCCCGGGGACCGTCCGGCGAAACGCCGCCCGCGGGCGCGGCGGGCCTCGGCGACACGGCCTGCGTCAGAGGCACGGTGTTCAGTCTCGGCGCGGCATGCCGCGGGCCCCTGGGACGGCCCGGTGCCGCGCCGGACTCCTCGTCCGGGCCATGCGGGTGTGCAGGCAAATCGCGGATCATGTCGTCCATCACTTCGCATCGGGGACGAACGCCGCGCGCGCTCGGGCGGTGCGGCCGTTCAGAACGGTCAGCGCCGAGCACCCCGTACATGTCACACCACACCTGAAATGCCTGCACAATGACGCAGGTGACGCGAGTGCGGCGAAAGGACGCGGGCGGCGAGGACGACCTCGACCGCGCGCTCCGCGCTGCCCAGGAGGGCGACGAGGAGGCCTTCCGCGTGCTCTACCGGGACGTCCAGCCCCGGCTGATCCGCTTCACGGGCGCGCTCGTCGGCGCCGACGCCGAGGACGTCACGTCCGAGGCATGGCTGCAGATCGCCCGCGACCTGGCCGCCTTCCGCGGCGACATCGACGGGTTCCGCGGCTGGGCCGCCACGATCGCCCGGCACCGCGCGCTGGACCACCTGCGCCGCCGGTCCCGCCGGCCCACCGCCGACGCGCCCGCCGAGGAGCTGCTCACGCTCGCCGCGCAGTCCGACACCGAGGCGCTGGCCCTCGACGGCATCGCCACCGGGGAGGCGCTGCGGCTGATCGCCGGGCTGCCGCGCGACCAGGCCGAGGCGGTGCTGCTGCGCGTGGTGGTGGGACTGGACGCCAAGTCCGCGGGGAAGGTGCTCGGGAAGCGGCCCGGCGCGATCCGCACCGCCGCCCACCGGGGGCTGCGCCGCCTGTCCGAGCGGCTCGCGGGGTCCGCCGAGGCGGTCTCCGGGGCGGTCCCGGCGCCGCAGGCGGGCACGCTGCCCGGTGCCGGAAGTGACAAAAGCGGCGGTACGGGCGCTGAAGGGGTGAGATGAGCGACCACCAGCGAGCCCGACGGCTCGACCAGCGCACCGCCGAGCGGCTGCTCGGCGGCGCCTCGGCGAGCCTCCCGAACGGCCCCGCCGGCGACCGCGCCGGCGGCTCCGCCGACGGCCATGACGCGCTGCGCGCGCTGCTGTCGGCCGCCGCGGGTCCGCCGCGTCCGGGCGAGCTGGCCGGCGAGGACGCCGCGGCCGCCGCCTTCCGCGCCGCCCGGGCCCGGCCCGCGGCGCGCCGGTCGCGCTGGGCCGCCGTGCCCCGCTACGCGACGATCAAGGTCGCCGTGGTCGCCGCCACGCTCGCGGCGTTCGGCGGGGGCGTGGCGGTGGCGGCGAGCACCGGGCACCTGCCCGGGCAGTCCCCGGCGCCCGCGTCGTCCCACCACCGCGCGCCGAAGCAGTCGTGGCACCGCGGCGACCACCTGCACCCGTCGCCGACGGTCGTGCCGCGCTCGACGCCGCCGCGGCACCCGAAGCCGAGCCCGTCCCCGAAGGGCACGCCGCAGCACGGCCGGACGACCCCGCCCGGCCAGGCCAACAGCAGGTCCCCGAAGGCCAAGAAGACGCACCCGAACAAGGGCCAGGGCAACGGGAACAGCAGCAGCAACAGCAGCAACGGTGACGGGCACGACCGCGGCCGCGGCAGGCAGGACCGGAGCGTTCGGAACGTTCCCGAGCAGCATCCCCAGAAGTCCACAAGATGAGATTTGACTACCAGAATGTGGACACCGCCGCCTTGGCTCGCACCATGGTCACCGCAAGAGCAGGCCGCCGTCATTCGTGGCGGAGGGCGCCCTCGCCGGTGATCGACCGGTAGTAGCAGGTCGGACGCGCGTCGCCGGACGCCGACTTCGTGTGGCACGCGCCGCCGGTCGTCCGGTTGACCAGGTAGAGCAGCGAGTTCTGCTCGCAGTTCACGCGGACCTCGACCAGCTCCAGAACGTCGCCGGACGACGCGCCCTTGCGCCACAGCTCGTTGCGCGACGTCGACCACAGCACCGCGATCCGCTCGTCCAGCGTCGCCTTCAGCGCCTGCTCGTTCGCGTAGCCGATGAACAGCACGTCCTTGCTCGCCGCGTCCTGCAGCACCACCGGCACCACGTCCGAGCCGGTCGCCGCGACGGCGCGCAGCTTGCCGAAGTCGAGTGCGAGCCGCGTTCCCTCTTCGAGTTCGTTCACCACGCGATCCTCCCCGTGCCCAAGCGCCCCGGCAACCCGTTCGTCACCGTGCGCGCCGATGTCAGCACGCATCGTCGCACGTCCGCCGGGTGCATCTTCGTAAACGGCGAATGCGCGGCGCCCGGCTTGTCACCGGAGGCGATTGTGCGGCCGCATCCGCGGTCCCATGCTGGCCGGAGCACTCACTTCAGGGAGCGATGCGATGACACGGGGCACTGTCCGGACGCGCGGTCCCATGCGCCTCCTCGGCACGACCAGCCTGCCCGGGGTCGCCCGCTCCGCCCCCGAGGCGCGCGCGTTCGTCCGCCGCGTCGCCCCGCACATCGACGCCGAGGCCCTCGCCGACGTCGCCCTGTGCGTGGACGAGCTCGTCGCGAACGCCTGCGAGCACACCGCGTCCGGCCTGGGCGGGCGGGTGACCGTCATCGTCAGCGCCGCGGACGGGATGCTGCGCGTCACCGTCCTCGACGACGGCGGCACCGGCGGCGCGCCGTGCGTGCGCGACGACCCGTGCGGCGAGGACGGCCGGGGGCTGCGCCTGGTCGACGCGCTGTCCACCGCGTGGGGTTCGCACAGCGCCCTCGGCGGCAGGGCCGTGTGGGCGGAGTTCCGCGCGCCCGCCGCCCCGCGTACCGCGTGCAGCCACCCCTGCCCCCTTTGACTCCTATATCCGGATGACGCGGGCGTCCGTGGAGCGGCATCCTTTGACGGCCCTGCCGTCAGCCGTGGAGGTCCGTTGTGCCGACGCTCGTCCTGTCGCCCCGCTACACCGAGGACTCGAAGGTGCTGCGCCTCGCCGCCGGACGCGCCGGCTGGAAGGCCGAGCGCCTGGGCGGGTGGCGGGCTCCGGCGCACCTGCGCGGGCGGGACGTCGCGCTGTACGGGGAGCCGACGTTCGTGGAGGTCATCGCGGCGCAGCTCGGCGTCGCGCTGATCGACGCGCCGCCGGCCTGGCTGCCGGGCCTGCCGGAACGGCATCTCCGCCGAAAAGTAGATATGTCGACATTGGCGGAGGTTCGCGGGTCGCGCGCATGGCCGCTGTTCGCCAAGCCGGCGGACGGCCGCAAGGGTTTCGAGGGCCGGGTCTACGGCTCGCCCGCCGACCTCCCGGAGCCGGTGCCCGGCGACACCCCCGTCTTCGTCGCCGAGCCGGTCGAGTGGGAGGTCGAGTACCGCTGCCAGGTGCTGGACGGCGAGGTCGTCACGATGTCGCCCTATCTGGCGGGCGGCGAGCTGGCGCTCACCGGCGACGGCCGCTGGGAGGCGCCGTATGCCGAGGAGGCCCGCGAGTACGCCGGCGCGCTCCTGGCCGAGGTGCCTCTGCCGCCCGCGATCGTCGTCGACGTCGGCCTGGTCAAGGGGCGGGGCTGGGCCGTCGTGGAAGCGAATGCGGCGTGGGGCGCGGGCCTTTACGGGTGCGACCCGCAGGCCGTCCTGCGGGTCCTGTCCCGGGCGTGCGCGCCCGCACCGTCCGACCGCGAGTGGACGATCACCCCCGTCGAACTGGGCTAGGCCGACCGGTGGGGAGGCCAGTCGGCTGACAGATGCCCGGCCGGTTGGGGCGTTCCTAGCGTCGGGGCCATGGAAACGACACCTCTTCGCGTCGCCGTCATCACCGCCAGCACCCGCGAGGGACGCTTCGGCCCGACCGTCGCCGGCTGGTTCACCGGGCTGGCCGGGCAGCGGGACGACCTCGTCCTCGACCTGGTCGACGTCGCCGACGCGCCCCCGCCGAGCCGCCTCGGCACGCCCGCGCCCGACGGCTTCACCGAGACCACCCGCGCGCTGCAGGCCGCCGACGCGTTCGTCGTCATCGCCTGCGAGTACAACCACAGCTTCCCCGGCACGCTGAAGAACCTGATCGACACCCACTACTACGAATGGCGCGCCAAGCCGGTCGCGTTCGTGTCGTACGGCGGGGTGTCCGGCGGGCTGCGGTCCGTCGAGCACCTGCGCGGCGTCTTCGCCGAGCTGCACGCCGTCACGATGCGCGACACCGTCAGCTTCCACGCGCCGTGGAACTGGTTCGGCGAGGACGGGCGGCCGGTCGACGCCGAGGGCGCCGAAGCGGCGGCGAAGGGCATGCTCGACCAGCTCGCCTGGTGGGGGCACGCGCTGCGCGACGCCCGCGCCGCCCGGCCCTACGGCGGCTGACATGGCGACGATGACGCAGGCCCCGCCGGCGGCGGGGCGGGGCGCGCGGCCGATGGCGGTCGCGCTGGTGCTGGTCCTCGGCTCGATCATGATCACGCTGGACCAGACCGTGGTGAACGTCGCGCTGAACCGGCTGTCGGCGGACTTCGCCGCGCCGCTCGGCACCGTCCAGTGGGTGGCGACCGCGTACGCGCTGGCCCTGGCCGCGGTGATCCCGTCCACCGCGTGGGCGGTCGGGCGGTTCGGCGCGCGGCGGCTGTACCTGGTGGCGATCGCCGGGTTCGCCACTGCGTCGGTCCTCGCAGGGCTGGCATGGAACATCGAGTCGCTGATCGCGTTCCGGGTCGTGCAGGGGGTCGGCGGCGGCCTGGTGATGCCGGTCGGCATGACGATCCTGCTGCGCGCCGCCGGACCGGACCGGCTCGGCCGGCTGATGAGCACGCTCGGGCTCGCGGTCCTGGTCGGCCCGCTCGCCGGGCCCGTCCTCGGCGGGTGGCTGATCGACGCGGTGTCGTGGCGGTGGATGTTCTTCGTCAACCTGCCGGTCGCCGCGGCGGTCGTGGCGCTCGCCGCGCGGGTCTTCCCCCGCGACGCCGCCGGGGCGCGGACCCCGCTGGACGTCCTCGGGCTGCTGATGCTGTCGCCCGGCCTCGCCGCCCTGCTGTACGGGGTGACGACGGGCGGCGACCGCGGCGACTTCGGCTCGGCCCGGGTGCTCGTCCCGCTGGCCGCCGGGGCGCTGCTCGTCGCCGGGTTCGTGCTGCGGGCGCTGGTCGTCCGGCATCCGCTGATCGACCTGCGGCCGTTCCGGGACCGGACGTTCGCCGCCGCGACCGGCACGCTCGCGCTGTTCGCGACCGGCTACTTCGGGACGATGCTGCTGCTCCCCCTGTACCTGCAGGTCGTGCGCGGCGAGACCGCGACGGTGGCGGGGCTGCTCGGCATCCCGTTCGCGCTCGGCTCCGGAACGGCGATGCAGGTCGCCGGGCGGATCGTCGACCGGGTCCCGCCGGGACGGCTCGTGCCCGTGTCGATCGCGACCGCGCTGACCGGGTTCGCGCTGTTCACCGTCCAGCTGAGCGCGGACGCCCCGTACTGGGGGCTGTGCGCGGCGATGGTGCTGATGGGCGCGGGCGGCGGCGCGACGATGATGCCGGCGATGACGGCCGCGACGCGCGGGATGTCCCACGGGCAGGCGCCCGCCGCGAGCACCACGGTGAACCTCGTCAACACCGCGTCCGGGGCGATCGGGACGGCGCTGGCGTCGGTGGTGCTGTCCACGCTGATGAGCGGCCTCGTCCCGGACGATCCGGACGGCGGCGGCGCGCTCCAGGCCGTGCACCGGCTGAGCCCGCGGGCGCACGACGCGATCGCCGGCCCGCTGGCGGACGCGTTCCAGCACACGTACGCGTTCGCGCTCGGCCTCCTGGCCCTGGCGCTGGTCCCGGCGCTCCTCCTCCCGCGCCGCCCCCCGCAGAAGTGACGCGCCGGAAACCCCCGCTCCGGTGTCCGGAACGGGGGTTCAGGCGTGAGGGCCCGGAGGGCGCGGTGGCCGTGCGGGGCCTCGCGTCCTATTTCGCGGGTGCGATGTTGTGGTTCAGGCGGAAGAGGTTCGACGGGTCGTACTGCGCCTTCAGTTCGGCGAGCCGCCGGTAGGTCTCCGGCTCGTACGCGGCGCGGACCTGGTCGGGCGTCGCGTTCGCGCCGAACAGGAAGTTCAGCACCTGCCCGCGCGCGCGTGCGGCGAGCAGCCCGCCGAACCGGTCGTGCAGGGCGTCGACGCCGGTGTCGTCCGGGCCGAGCCTGGACAGCAGGCCGACCAGGTATCCGGCGTCCCGGTTGCCGACCGCGTTCGGGACGGCCGGCGGCTTCGCCATCGCCCCGCCGAGGTGCCTGACCTCCACGATCGCCCGGTCGGGGGCGCCCGGGCCGGCGAGGGCGAGCAGGTCGCCGGCGAGGTCGCCGTCCAGCGCGTCGACCGCGACGTTCGTCGCCCGGTACGCCATCGGGACGGGCGGCTCGTTGTGGATCAGGCCGGAGTCGGTGTACGGCATCTCGCCGACCGTGTCGACCAGCCGCGGCCCGATCGCCCGCAACGGTGCGACGAGCCGCTCGCCGTCCGCCGCGTCCCCCGTGAAGGCGATCCGGACATGCGCGACGTGGCGGCCGCGGAGCGGCTCCGGGAACACCGGGACGTCGGGCACGGGCATCAGCGCGACCGACGAGGTCATCTCGTCCGGGACGGTCTCCGTCCACCGCCGCCAGACGTCCATGACCGCGGGGATCAGGTCGGCGTCGAAGTACAGGCCGCCGCCGTACAGCCGCGCGACCGGGAGCAGGCCGATCTCCAGGCTCGTCACCACGCCGAAGTTGGCGCGTCCGCCGAGCAGCGCCCAGAACAGGTCCGGGTCGCTCTCCGGCGTGACGTGCCGGAGCCGCGCGTCCGCGGTGACGACATCGACCGACCGGACGTGGTCCGCCGCGAACCCGTACCGCCGCGACATCAGGCCGATCCCGCCGCCGAGCGTGTAGGACACCGCGCCGACGCCGGGCGACGACCCGCTCAGCGGCGCCAGCCCGTGCGGCGCGGCCTCCGCGACGACCTGCGCCCACCGGACGCCGGCCTGGATCCGCGCCGTCCGGGCCCGCGGGTCGATCTCCACGCCGGTCATCTTCCGGGTGACGATCAGCAGGCCGCCGTCGGCGGGGAGCGGGAGCCCGTGCCCGGTGTTCTGAACGGCGACCGGCATGCCCCGCGCGGCGGCGTGCTCGACGGCGGCGCGCACGTCCTCGGCGTCCTCCGCCACGACGATCACCGCGGGACGGTGCGGGCCGGCCGTCTGGAAGCCGGTCCGCTCGGCGTCGTAGCCCTCGTCGCCCGGCACGAACACCGCGCCCCGCACCGTCCCGTACGCGTTCATCGTCGCCCCTCTCAGTTCTCGCCCTGTCGCTCACCGTCCATCCTGGTCACCGGCTTTCCATACGTCAAAGAGATGGGTCTTCTAACCTCTAGCAGGATTGCTTATGACTTAGAGCTCCTTGAGGAAGCCCGAGTCGACCACGACCTCCGCGCCCGTCGTGCTCGCCGACCGCGGCGAGGCCAGCAGCGCCACCGCGTCCGCGACCTCCTGCGGCTCGGCCATCCGGCCGGTCGTCAGGCTCATCATCTCCGCGGCGCCGCCGTTCAGGACCGCGTCCCGGTCCGAGCCGGTGGCCTGCGCGATGACGTCCGCGGCGCCGCCCTCCTCGGTCCACCACGCCGTCCGGACCGGGCCGGGCGACACCGTGTTCACCCGGATCCCCTGCGGCCCGAACTCCTCCGACAGGCCCTTCGCCAGGTTGTTCAGCGCCGCCTTCGCCGCGTTGTAGTCGAAGTTCATCGGCCCCGGGCGCCGCCCGTTCACCGACGACACGTTGACGATCGCCGCCGCGTCGCTCTCCAGCAGGTGCGGAAGCGCCGCCCGGACCGCCCGGACCACCGCGATCACGTTGAACTCGAACACCTCGCGCCAGTCGTCGTCGCTCAGCGTCCCGAACCCGAACCGGGGCATGACCGCGCCGGGCGGCGGGCCGCCCGCGTTGTTGACCAGGACGTCCAGCCGGCCGAACGCCTCCACGGCCCGCTCGACGGCGAGGCCGGGCGCCGCCGGGTCCATCAGGTCCGCGGCCACGTGCACCAGGTCCGGCCCGGCGAGCGCGTCCAGCTCCGGGCCGGGCTTGCGGGACACGGCGACCACGCGGGCGCCCTCGTCGAGCAGCGTCCGCACGACCGCGAGCCCGATGCCCTTCGAAGCGCCGGTGACGACCGCAACGCGTCCGGTGAGCCGCAGGTCCATGGGTTCCCCTCTCGTCGGTGCGCACGCCCCGTCCGGGCGTGCGGCACCCCATGAACCCCGCCTAGCCGATCACGGTTGCAGCCGCGGCTGTCCGTCTTCCGCGCTGCGGCGCGCGCGCAGGGCGCGGACACGTCCGCGGCTGGCGCACGCGGGCGACGGGCACCAGCGGCGCCGGTCCGCGGGATCGGCGAACACGCCGCGGCAGTCGTCCTCGGGGCAGACCTTCAGGAACGCCCGCTCCGGGCCGGTCAGCTGGTCGACGGCCTGGCGCGCGATCCGGCCGAGCGCGGCGCCGCCGTCGGCCGGCGCGGCCCGGACGAGGCGCCCGTCCACGGCGAGCACGACGGGGTCGGCGGCCGCCGCGAGGAAGCCGGCGAGTTCCCGGACGTCGCCGTCGGCCGGGGCCTCGCCGTCGACGGTCGCCAGCGCGATCGGGCGCAGCACCTCGCGCAGCCACCGGGCCCGTTCGAGGTCGGCGGGCCCCACGGGACGGACCGGGGCCAGCTCGCAGGCCTCGAGCCAGCGCGCGAACCGCGGCACGTCGGGGATCCGCTCGACCGGCCGCGCGCCGAACGCCCGGCCCTTCGTGGCCAGCAGGTTCAGCCAGGTCGCACCGCAGTCGAGCCGGAACGCCGCCGGATCGTTCGTCGCCATGACCCGATTGTAACGCCCTGGCCGTTACGCTAGCATGTAACGCCCAACCCGTTACAAGGAGCGCCCGTGGACCTCACCGAAGCCACCCTCGACCGCGCCGAAGGCCACCGCCTGCTGGACGTCCTGCAGGACGAGACCACCCGGCAGGCCACGTTCCCCGCGCTGGAGGACCTCGCGCCCGGCTTCGCCGACTGGGTCGTCACCAGCCTGTTCGGCGGCACCTACCAGCGTCCCGGCCTGTCCCTGCGCGACCGCCAGCTGCTCAACCTCGCCGCGCTCACCGCGCTCGGCGGCGTCGACCCGCAGCTCACCGGGCACGTCCGGACGTGCCGGCGGCTCGGCATGACCCGCGAGGAGATCATCGAGGCGTTCGTCCACCTCGCGCCCTACGTGGGCGTGCCGAAGGCCCTCGCCGGCCTGCGCGTCGCCGCGGCGGCCCTGGCCGACGCCCGATGAGGGTCCGGACCGTCCTCGGCGACGTCGACCCCGCCGACCTGGGCGTCTGCGACGCCCACGACCACCTGTTCCTCCGCACGCCGCGGCTGCCCGGCCGGGAGCTCGACGACCCCGCCCGCGCCGCCGCCCACCTGCGGGCCTTCGCGGACCTCGGCGGACGGACGATCGCCCACTGGACCCCGTACGGCCTCGGCCGCCGCGAGCGGGACCTCGCCGACCTGTCCGCCGCCACCGGCGTGCACATCATCGCCGCGACAGGCCTCCACCAGGCCGTCCACTACGACCCGGACCTCCTCGCCCGGATCCGTCCCGGCCTCGCCGCGCTCTTCCACCGCGAGCTCACCGACGGCCCCGCCGGGATGATCAAGGTGGCGGGCGGCTTCCACGGCCTCGACGAGCACGCCCGGCACACCATGGCCGCCGCCGCCGAGGCGTCCGGCGCCACGGGCGCCCCCATCGGCGTCCACCTGGAGGACGGGACCGCCGCCCTCGACGTCCTCGACCTGCTCTGCGGGTCCCTCGGCGTCCCGCCGGACCGGGTGATCCTCAGCCATCTCGACCGCTCGCCCGACCCCTGGATCCACCGCCGGGCCGCCGAGGCGGGCGCCTACCTGTGCTTCGAGGGCCCGTCCCGCGCGCACCACGCGACCGACTGGCGCCTGTTCGACTCCCTGGCGGCCCTCGCCGAGGCCGGTCACACCGACCGCGTCCTCATGGGCGGCGACACCACGACGCCCGACGCCCCCGGCATCCCGCACCTGCTCCGCGTCCTCCGCCCCCGGGTGGAGGCCCAGCTCGGCCGGGACGCCGCCACCGCCATCTTCGAGACGAACCCGGCGCGGGCGTTCGCGATTCAGCGGTAGGGGCGGAGGAAGCCGGTGATGTCGGCGGCGAGCAAGGCGGGTTCCTCATGGGCGGCGAAATGCCCGCCGCGCGGCATCTCCGTGTACCTGACGACGTTGTAGACGCGCTCCGCCCAACTGCGCGGCGGATGCGTCAGGTCGGCGGGGAACAGGGCCACGGCGGTCGGGACGTCCACGCGCTCCACCCGCCTGGTCAGGCCCGACGCGTACTCGTAGTACGGCCGGAAGGACGTCGAGATCGTCTGCGTGAACCAGTAGAGCGATGCCTGCGTCAGCAGGAAGTCGTCGCTGAACCGCGACGACAGGTCGCCGCCGCTGTCGCTCCACGCGCGGTACTTCTCCACGATCCAGGCGAGCAAGCCAACGGGCGAATCGGCGAGCCCGTAGCTCAACGTCAGCGGACGGGTGCTCTGTTCGTGCTGGTAGCCGCCCTCCTGCGCGATCCACGCGGCGACGGAGTCCAGATACGCCTGCTCCTCCGGCGTGACGTCGCCATACGAGGCCGGGCTCGCCACCGCCATCAGATGGATGCCCGCCAGCGCCTCGGGGTGCGCCTCCGCCAGCCGCGAGGTGATGCCGGCGCCGAGATCGCCGCCGTGCGCCGCGTACCGCTCGAAGCCCAGCTCGTCATGCATCAGCCGGTGCCACAGCTCGTGCGTCTGCTCCCGGTCCAGCGCCGGCCGCTGCGGCGAGAAGCCGAACCCCGGCAGCGACGGGACGATCACCGTGAACGCGTCGGCGTCGTCGCCCCCGAACCGCGACGGCGCCGCCAGCCGCTCCGCGAGGCCCGTCATCTCGAGGAACGAGCTGGGCCACCCGTTCGTCAGCACGATCGGCAGCGCCCCGCGCCGTTCGGCGTCGTAGCGCAGGTAGTGGACGGGCGTCCCGTCGATGTCCGCGAAGTGCGAGGGGAGCGCGTTGATGGCGGCCTCGTGCGCCCGCCAGTCGTAGCCGCTCGCCCAATAGGCGACGAGGCGCCGCAGCTCACCGGCGTCCGTCCCGGCCTCCCACGGCCCGGCGGGCCAGGCGGCCGGCCACCGCGTCCGCTCCAGCCGCGCCCGCAGCTCGTCCACCTCGGCATCCGAAACCACGATCACGCCGCTCACCGGGAGTCGCCTGCCAGGGTGCGGACGAGGCGGACGATCGCGGCGCGCTGCCCGTCCGGGTCGTCGTCGAGGCCGGGCATCAGCATCCGGCGCAGCTGGGGCGTGGCGAACCACCAGCCGGCCAGGACGATGACGGCGTACAGCAGCTCCTGCGGTGCGAGCCGGGCGTCCAGGTGCCCCGACTCCTGCGCCTTGGCGAGGGCGGCGATCTTCCCGGTGTAGTGCGCGGTGCGCTCGGCCTCGGCGGCGACGGGCTCGCCGTCGGCGGTGTGGAGGCCCTCCCAGTGCAGCAGCCGGACGAAGTGCGGGTGCTCCCGGTGGTAGTCGAAGACCCGCCCGGCGTACTCGCCGAGGTCGGCGGCGACCCGCTCGTCCAGGGGGACGGCCTCGGCCAGGCGCTCCAGCTCCGTGGTCAGCACGATCGCGAACATCTGCCGCTTGTTGCCGAAGTAGGAGTAGATGCGCTCCTTGTTCACCCCGGCGGTGGCGGCGATCCGGTCCATCCGGGCCGCCTCGGGCCCGTGGGCGGCGAACTCGCCGACCGCGGCGTCGAGGATGAGCCGCCTGGTCCTCTCGGTGTCCCATGCCATGGGGCCGAGCCTACGCGAAATTCCAACTCACGGGTTGGCTTTTGCGGGCGGGCATGGCAAACTCCAACTCACGAGTTGGAGTTTGGTCGATCACCGCGAGGAGCCGTCATGTCCCCGATCCGCCCCCAGGCCGCCGTCCCCTCGGTCCACCTGCGCGCCGCATTCACCTGGCTGGCCGTCTACCTCATGATCATGGCCACGCAGATCCTGCTCGGGCCGCTGCTGGGCGGGCTGTCGCTCCCGGTCCGGACGCTCGTGGTGACCGGCCTCGTCGTGCCCACCGTCGTGTACGCGCTCGTCCCCGCGATCCTGCGGACGTACGCCGCGCTTCGCCGCCGCCCCCGGTGACGACCTCAGGACGCCCTTACAAGTGCCGCCGCGCGCGGGCCGGTAGAATGGGATACCAAATTTTCATCGATCCGGGGAGTGGAGCGGGATGCCGGGAGAGGGCGGCGGCGAGCCCGAGTCGGCGCGGGTGGCCCGGCTGATCCGCGACGACATCCTCGACGGCGTCCGGCAGCCGGGCGACCGGCTCGTCGAGCGGGACCTGGCGGACGAGCTCGGGGTCAGCCGCGTGCCGGTGCGGGACGCGCTGAAGACGCTCGTCTCCGAGGGCCTCGTCACCCTGCGTCCCCGCACGTGGGCGGTCGTCCGCGAGTTCACCGCGAGCGACATCGCCGACCTGCGCGAGGTGCGCTCGGCGCTGGAGGTGCTGACGTTCAAGCTGGCGGCGCAGCGGCACACCCGCGCGGGGCTCGCGCGGCTGCGCGCCGCGCTCGACGCCGAACTCGCCGCCGCCCGCGCGGGCGACGCGGTGGCCGCGCGCCGGTCCGCCGCCGACTTCCACGAGCGCGTCACGGAACTGGCGGCCAACCAGCTGCTCGACGAGCTGGAGGGCGTGCTGCGCAGCCGCATGCGCTGGCTGCTCGGCCGACACGACGACCTGCTGCGCGTGGCGGAGGAGCACGAGCAGCTGTACGAGGCGGTCGCGCGGCGCGACGTCGCCGGGGTCGAGGAGCTCGCGCTGCGCCACCTGGAGACCGGACGGCGCCTGCACGACGGCCGCCGCGGCGCCCCCGACCCGCCGAGCTGAACCCGGGGCGTACCCGGGGGAGCCGGTGTCAGAGGAGGACGTCCCCGTCGCGCGCCACGACCCGGCCGCCCGCGATCACGAGCTTCCGCTCGGGGCAGCGCACCAGCGCGTCGGGGACGTTCTCCGCGTCGACGAGCACCAGGTCGGCGGGGGCCCCGGGGACCAGATCGTGCAGGTCGCGGTGGACGAACCGGCTCCCCCGCGTGGACGCCAGCGCGACCGCCTCGGTCAGGTCCTCGTCGGTGCGCATCCCGTGCAGGCGGGCGAAGCCGAGCGCGATGCCCAGCATGTCGCCGGTGCCGAACGGCGACCACAGGTCGCGGATGCCGTCGGTGCCGAGCCCGAGCCCGATGCCGCGGGCGGCCATCTCCCGCCACGGCAGCGGTGCCGTCCCCGGCGGCGCGACCGTCGCCCACGAGATCCCGGCCTCCTCGAACCGCTCCAGCAGCTCGCGTTGGCGCGGGACGGGCAGCTCTCCGAGCGCGAACCCGTGCGAGATCGTCACCCGGCCCTGCAGCCCCGCGCGCACCGTGCGGTCGGCGATCAGCTCGAACTGGAACGCGCCCAGCTCGCCGTGGTCGTGCAGGTGGATGTCCAGCCCGACGCCGCGGCGCTCCGCAATGCCGAACAGGCCGTCGAGCTGCGCGACGGGATCGCGGTCGATGCCGGCCGGGTCGATGCCGCCGATGCTCGCCGCGCCGGCGGCCGCCTCGTCCAGCAGGTCGAGCACGCCGGGACGGCGGACCACGCCGTCCTGCGGGAACGCCACGATCTCCACGTCGACGGCGCCGCCGAGCCGGTCCGCGGCCTCGCGCACGACCTCGATGCCGCGCAGGCCGACGCCGAGGTCGACGTCCACGTGCGTGCGCGTGGCCGTCGTGCCATGCCGGAGGAACTCGCGCAGCACGGCGGTGGCGGCGTCCACGCTGGGCAGCCCGTACCGCTCCCGTTCCTCCCGCTCATGCGCGATCCGGCCCTGCGTCGTCGGCTCGCCGCCGTACGGCACCCACGGCAGGCCCCACCAGCTCTTGTCCACGTGCGCGTGGGCGTTGACGAACCCGGGCAGCGCCAGCAGCCCGCCGCCGTCGATGCGCTCACCGTCCGCGGCGGCGTCCGCGCCGGAGGCGGGGCGCACCTCCCGGATCCGCCCGCCGTCGACGACCACGTCCGCGGCCGGACCGCCCCAGGGGCGCACGTTCGTCACGATCGCTACAGCCATACCGATTGGTATACCATTTTTGGCGCGGGGCGAGGCCCCGCCGCCGTCACCCCTCCCGCGGTTCGCCGGCGCCCCAGTCCCAGCCGGCGATCGTGGTGCGCATCAGGCGGGCGGCCGCCGACAGCCGGCTGCCGGCGCCCCAGTACAGGCTCAGCGTGCGGCGGCAGTCGGGGCTGTCGACGGCGATCCAGGCGACGGAGGCCACGGACGCCGAGCGCCGGGCGAGGCCCGGGACGAGGCCGACGCCGAACCCCGCGATGATCAGCTCGGCGATGGAGCCCACCTCGTCCCCCTCACAGACGATCTTCGGGGTGAGGTCGCGGGCGGCGAACAGCCGGTCGAGGAGCCGGCGCTGCCAGTGCCCCTTGTGCGCGGCGATGAACGGCTGCCCGGCCAGCTCGTCGACGGTCACCGAGGCGCGGCCCGCCAGCGGATGGTCGAGCGGCGTGGCCAGCCACACCTCCTCGTCCAGCAGCCGGACCGATTCCAGCCCGTCGGCGTGGATCGGCTGCGAGGCGGCGCAGAGGTCGACGTCCTGGGCGAGGAGCGCCCGGGCCATGTCCGCGGCGGGCATCTGGTGGAGCTCGACCTCGACCTCGGGATGCGCCCGCTTGTACGCGGCGAGCGGCGCGGTGAAGGTCAGGAAGGTCTCCGACGCCAGCCGGACGGTGCCGAAACCCTCGCCGGCGGCCTCGGCGACCGCCCGCCGGCCCGCGTCGAGCTCGCCGAGCGCGCGCTCGACATGCCCGCGGAACAGCTTCCCGGCGTCGTTCAGCCGGAGCCGCCCGGCCCGGTCGAACAGCGGCGTGCCGAGCTCGCCCTCCAGCCGCGCGATGGTGCGGCTCAGCGACGGCTGCGCGACGCGCAGCTCCTCGGCGGCGCGGCTGAGGTGCTCCAGGCGCGCGACCACGAGGAACTGCCTGAGCATGTGGAGATCCATGGCCGCCTCGTCATGCCTCGCGAATCATAACGTCATAGCAATATTGATCTTAGACAGGATAACTCTCCGGTCATAGCGTCGCGGTGTCCGCGCATCGAGAGAGTGAGGAGGGCGCGCCATGGTCACCGCGGCCGACGAGTCCCGCCCGGCCCCGCCGGCCCCGGCCGGGACCGCACACCGGACGAGGCCCGCCGCGTGGGTCCTCCGGGCCGTCGTCAGCGCGCACGTCGTCGCGATCTTCGGGCAGCCGGTGTTCGCCGGGGTGTTCCTGAGCGGCGACTACGACGGGCTGCGCCTGCACGAGGCGGGCGCCAACGTCACCACGTCCCTCGGCTACGTCCAGCTGATCGCGGCGGTGGCGGTCTGGGTCCGGCTGCGCCGGGCCGGGCCGTTCCTCGCCACGCTGGGCCTGGTGGCGGCCGAGACCGTCCAGTACTTCGCCGGGATGGACGGCGCGCTGTGGCTGCACCTCCCGCTCGGCATGGCGACCATCGCCGCGCTCGTCGTGCAGTTCGCCGACGTGTGGCGCCGCCCCCTCGGACGGCGTCCGAAGCCGATCGCGGCCGGACCGAAGTGGGAGGAGACCGGCGATGAGTGACCACCACGACGACGACCGGCCCGGCCACGACGACGACCGGCCCGGACAGGCCGGACACGAGCGGCTCGACCGTGCCCGCGGCCTGGCCAGGCGGCATGTCCTGAGCATCGGCGGCGCGCTCGGGCTGGTGGCGTTCAGCGGCCTGACGACGGCGCGCGCGCTGGCCCGCCGCCCGCCGCGCACCGGCGCCGAACTGCGCAGCAAGGTGCCGTTGCCGCCCCCATTTCAGGTCCCGCTGCCGATCCCGCCCGTCCTGAAGCCGGTCAGCACCACCGGGGGCATCGACCGGTACGAGATGACGCAGCGCGAGACGGCCGCGGAGATCCTGCCCGGGGTCCGGACGCCGCTGTGGACGTACGAGGGCACCTTCCCCGGGCCGACGATCGAGTCGCGCCGCGGCCGTCCCGTGACGATCCGGCACCGCAACGAGCTGCCCGTGCCGACCGTCGTCCACCTGCACGGCGGACGGACCCCGGCCGCGTCCGACGGCTATCCGACCGACCTCGTCCTGCCGAAGGACTGGCCGGGCAGCGCCCGAGGGCACCACGGCATGCACGGCATGGGCGGCATGCGGGACCCACGCGCGGTCGAGAGCCGGCTTACGCGGGACTACACGTTCCCGCTGGACCAGCGGCCGACCCTGCTCTGGTACCACGACCACCGGATGGACTTCACCGCGCCCGCGATCTGGCGGGGCCTCGCCGGCCTGCACATCGTCCGCGACGACGCCGAGGAGGCGCTCGGCCTGCCCTCGGGGCACCGCGAGCTGCCGCTCATGATCGCCGACCGCGCGTTCGGCGACGACGGCGCGCTCGCCTACCCGGCGCTCGACCCCGCACTGCGCGAACGGCCGGGCGTCGAGGAGCCGTACCTCGCGGGCGTCCTCGGCGACGTGGTCCTCGTCAACGGCGCGCCGTGGCCCGTGCACGAGGTCGACGCCGCACGGTACCGGCTGCGCGTCCTTAACGCCTCGAACGCCCGGCACTACGAACTCGAAGCGGTCACGGACGACGGGCGCCGGCTCGACCTCGTCCAGGTCGGCGCCGACCAGGGCCTGCTGGCCGCGCCCGTCGTCCACCGGACGCTGCTGATCGCGCCGGCCGAACGCTACGACCTGGTCGTCGACTTCTCCGGCGTCCCGGTCGGCGGCCGCGTCAGGATCGCGAACCGGCTGGGCTCGGGCCGCACCCGCGACGTGATGGCGTTCCGGGTGGCGCGCAAGGCCCGGGACGGGAGCCGCGTCCCGCGCGTCCTGTCCACCGACGTGCCGTCCTGGCGCCGGTCCGACGCCGTCCGGGTCCGGGACTTCTCGTTCCGCGCCGGGCGCATGGGCGGGGGCATGGGCGGCGGCCACGGCTGGCTGATCGGCGGGCGGCCGTTCGACCCGGCGCGCACCGACGCCACCGTCCGGCTCGGCGACGTCGAGGTGTGGCGGCTGGTCGCCGACGTCCACCACCCCGTCCACCTGCACCTGGTCGGTTTCCGGGTGCTGTCGCGCGGCGGCGGGCGGCCGCTGCCCCGCGACGCCGGCCTCAAGGACACCGTCGCGCTCCGGCCGGGCGAGGCGGTCGAGATCGTCACCCGTTTCGACGGCTACCGCGGCCGCTACCTCTTCCACTGCCACAACGCCGAGCACGAGGACATGGGCATGATGGCGAACTTCGAGGTCGTCTGACGCCTCACCCGTCGCCGCGGCGGCGTTTGGCGTCGACGTTGGCGGTCAGCGCGCCGAGGAGGCCGGGCAGTTCCGCGACCGTCGCGGCGGGGAGGCCGGTCACGGTCTCCTCCGCCAGGGCGCACCACATCCGCTTCACCCGGCCGGCCAGCGCCCGGCCGTCCTCGGTGAGCTCGACGACGGTGGCGCGCTGGTCGCCGGGGGCGGGCGCGCGGCGGATGTGGCCGGCGGCTTCGAGCTTGCGGGCCATGAGCGTGACGCTGGGCCGCTCGACGCCGAGCGCCTCGCTCAGCTTGGCCTGGATCATCGGGCCGGTCCGGGCGAGTTCGAGCAGCAGCGCCTCCTGGCCGGGGTGCAGGCCGAGGGGGGCCAGCAGCTCGGCGGTCCGGGCCCGGTGGCGCAGGCTCAGCAGGCGGATCGCCTGGTTGAGGGCGTCGGCTCGGTCGAAGTCCACGGGCGCTCCTTGACAGGTTGGTTAGGCGGGATAACTATTATGCGCATAACGTTATCCGCATAACTAATTCTAGCCAAGGAGCCGGCATGACCGCCAAGAGCGCCGTCGCCCACGGCAGCCCGACCGACACCCCGCACCCCGGCCGCACCGGACCCGCATGGCTGCTCCTCGCCGTGGCGTGCGCCGGCCAGTTCATGGTGATCCTCGACTCGTCCATCGTGAACGTCGCCCTGCCCTCGCTCGACCGGGACCTCGGCTTCTCGCCCGCCGGGCTCGCCTGGGTGGTGAACGGCTACCTGCTCGCCTTCGCCGGGTTCCTGCTGCTCGGCGGGCGCGCCGCCGACCTGTTCGGCCACCGCCGGACGCTCACCGCCGGACTCGTCCTGTTCTCCGCGTCGAGCCTCGCCGGCGGGCTCGCGACCGTCCCCGCCGTCCTCGTCGCCGCCCGCGTCGCGCAGGGCATGGGCGCCGCCCTGCTGGCCCCCGCGACGCTCGCCGTGATCAACACCGGCTTCGCCGCGGGCCGCGAGCGCGCCCGCGCGTTCGGCGCCTGGTCCGCCGCCGGCGGCGTCGGCGGCACGGCCGGCGCCGTCGCGGGCGGCGCCCTCACCACCGGCCTGTCCTGGCGCTGGGTCTTCCTGATCAACGTGCCGATCGGCGCGGTGCTCGTCGCGGCCGCCCTGGCGGCGCTGCCCCGCGCCCGCACCGGCCGCCGGGAACCGCTCGACCTCGCCGGCGCCGTCACCGGGACGGCGGGCCTCGCCGCGCTCGTCTACGGGGTCATGCACGGCACCGACCACGGCTGGACGTCCGCGCCAGTCATCGGCCCGGCCGTGGCGGGCCTGCTCCTGCTCGGCGCCTTCGTCCTCGTGGAGGCGCGGTTCGCCGAGCGGCCGATGATGCCCCTGCGGCTGCTGCGCGTCCGCGGGGTCGCCGCCGGCAACGGCATGCTGCTGCTCTTCGGCGGGATCGCCATCGCGATGTGGTACTTCACCTCGCTGTTCCTGCAGGACGTCCTCGGCTACGGCGCGTTCCGGGCCGGGCTCGGGCAGACCCCGGCGGCCGTGACGTTCGTGCTGGTCGCGCGATGGGCCGCCGGACTGCTGCCGCGCCTCGGCGTCCGGCCCCTGATCCTCGCGGGCTCCGCCTGCTTCCTGGCCGGCTTCGGCTGGCTCTCCCAGGCGGGCGCCGGCAGCGCCTACCTCACCGGCATCCTCGGGCCCACGCTCCTCATCGCCGCCGGCATCGGGCTGACCTTCCCCACCCTCATGGCCGCGACGACCGCCGGCGTCCCCGAGGACGACGCGGGCGCCATCGGCGGCCTCGCGCAGACCGCGAGCCAGGTGGGCGGCTCCATCGGCCTGGCCGTGCTCACCACCGCCGGCGCCTACGATCGGGTCTTCCTCATGGCGGCCGGCCTCGCCCTGGCCATCGCCCTGAGCAGCCCGCTCCTGCCGCACCGGAGGCGCGGCTGACCGCCCGCCGGACGGTCGGAAGGCGGTCAGAAGTGGGTGCCGCCGTCGATGCGGACCTCGGTGCCGGTGATGAAGGCGCCGTCCTCCGACGCGAGCATCGCGACGACGCCCGCCACCGCCTCCGGCCCGGCGAACCCCTTCCCGAGCGCGGGGGAGAGCTTCGCGAACAGGCTCAGGTCGGCGTCCTCGGGCAGCCCCGGGCCCTGGCTCTGCCGGCTCTCCCCCGACCCGTCCGTCATCCCCGACGAGATCGAGCCGGGCTGGACGGCCGTGAACCGGATCCCCTGCCTGCCGTACTCGGCGGCGAGGGCGTGCGTCATCGACTGGATGCCGCCCTTGCTCGCCGCGTACGCCGCCATGTACGGGTGGGCGAACATCGCCGACGTCGAGCTGAAGTTGACCACGGCCGGGGCCGCGCCCTCCAGCAGCGCCGGGATCGCCTCGCGGATCACCAGGAAGGTGCCGGTCAGGTTCACCGTGATCACCCGGGTGAAGTCGGCCAGCGACGTCTGGTCGGTGTGCGAGGAGCGCAGGATGCCGGCCGCGTTCACCAGCACGTCCAGGCCGCCGAGGGTCGCGACGGCGGACGCCACGGCGGCGCGCACGGACGCCTCGTCCGCCACGTCCACGATCACCGTGCTCAGGCGCCCGGCATGGTCGCCCGCCTTCGCCACGGTGTCCTTGAGGCCTGCCTCGCTCACGTCGGCGGCGACCACGTCGCCGCCCTCCGCGAGCATGCGGAGCACCGTGGCCTGACCGATGCCCGAGCCGCCGCCGGTGACGAGTGCCCGGCGTCCGTTGTAGCGGTCCATGTCGTCTCCTCTGCCAGGTGAGAACCCCTTTATGTCCACGGTACGTCAAAGTGGCACATTTTGTCAGTTTGGCTCTGCGTGCCGAACTGTCGCCACCGGACGTAGGCTGCCCCCATGACCACGAAGCAGGACCGGACGTCCCGCTCGCCCTCGCTGACCGAGCGCCGCAAGGCCGCGACGCAACTCGACATCGCCCGCGCCGCCGCCGAGCTGTTCGCCGACAAGGGGCCCGACGGCACGACCGCCGAGGAAATCGCCGGCCGCGCCGGCGTCGCGCTGCGCACCTTCTACCGCTACTTCCGCAACAAGCAGGACGCGGTCGGCCCCCTCCTGTCGTCCGGCGGGGACCGCTGGCGCGCGCTGCTCGCCGAGACCGCCCCCGGCCCCGGCCCCGGCGCCGACCTGGCCCGGGCGATCGAATCCGCGGCGGTCGCGTCCCTGTCCCCGCAGGACGACGTCGGCGCCGAGGGCCTGCGCTGGACCCGCGGCCTGCTGCGCGCCGCCGAGAACGACCCCGCCCTGCGGGCCGTCTGGTGCCAGGTCAACCACGACTCCGAGGAGCGGCTCCTCCCCGTCCTGGCCCGCCTCGCCGGACCGGACACCGACCCCCTCGAACTCCGCCTGGTCGCCGCCGCCGCGACCAGCGCGATCCGCGTGTCACTGGAGGCATGGGCCGCGTCGGACGCCGACACCGCCGAGTCCCCGGCGCAGTTGGTGGTGCGCTGCCTTCGCGAACTGACCGCCGGCCTGCCCCTGCTGACTCGCTAGGGGGTGAGGCGGCGGCGGATGTCGGCGCGCAGCTCGCCCTTGGCCACCTTGCCGCCGGACGAGCGCGGCAGGCGGTCGAGCACGACGAGCCGCTCCGGGTGCCATTCGCGGGAGACGCCGCGCTCCGTCAGGTGTCCGGTGAGCGCCTCCAGGTCGAGCACGGCGCCCGGGCGCAGCTCGGCGTAGACGCACACGCGCTCGCCGAACACCTCGTCCGGCATCGCGACGGCCGCGGCGAGCGCGACCGCGGGATGGGTGCTCACCTCCGCCTCGACGGCGGCGGCGCTGATGTTCTTCCCGCCCCGGATGATCAGGTCGCTCTGCCGTCCGACCACGCGCAGGCAGCCGGCGTCGTCGATCTCGACGATGTCGGCCATCAGCATCCAGCCGTCGGGCGTGAACAGCGCCCGGTCGGCGTCCGGGTCCTCGTAGTAGCCGGGGGAGGTGGCGGGACCCTTGCAGCCGGGCTGCCCGGGCCGGCCGCTGCCCGTGATGTCGGATCCGTCGGCCGGGTCGAACAGCCGCACCCGCATCTCCGGGACGACCCGTCCGGCGGTGCGCAGCCGCACCTCGCGCGGGTCGTCCAGCGACGTGCGGCTGAGCGCGCCGGTCTCGTTCGAGCCGTAGAACTGCAGCACCTTCGCGCCCGTGGCCTCCTCGAACCGCGCCGCGCGCTCGTAGGGGACGGCCTCGCCGCCGGTGAACATGCAGCGCAGCGACCCGAGGTCGCGCTCCTTCTCCTCCTGCGCGTTCAGCAGCATGATGAACTGCGTCGTCACGCAGTGCAGGACGGTGACCCGGTGCCGCTCGATCAGGTCGAGCGCGGCGTGCGCGTCGAACCGCTCCATCAGCACGGTCGGGATCCCGAGGACCGCCGGGGAGAAGTGCGCCGTCCACAGCCCGAACCCGAACGGCGCGGGGACGGCGCCCATGAACACGTCCTCCGCCGTCAGCCTCCCCGCCCGCCGCGCCAGCTCCGCGAAGTAGAACCAGCGGTTCTGGGTGTGCGACACGCATTTCGGCAGCCCGGTCGTGCCCGAGGTCGAGTTGATGACGGCCAGGTCGTCGGGGCCGAGGGCGCGGCCGGTCAGGTCGCCTTCGCGCGGGTCGTCCGGGAGGCCGAGCCGGTCCACGACCACATGGCGGGAGAGGTCGGCGCCGTCGGCGCGCAGCTCCGCCACCAGTTCGGCGGACGGCGCGCCGCGATGCTCGCCGAGCGTCACCAGGGTCCGCGCGCCGGTCCGCTCCAGCAGGTGCCGCAGCTCGCGGCGGCCCGCCCGCGCGCCGACGCCGACCAGCACCAGCCCCGCCTTCTCCGCCGCCACCGCGGTCACGTGCCAGGCCGGCCCGTCCGGCAGCAGCGCCGCCACCCGCTCGCCCGGCGCCAGGCCCAGCCCCGCGAGATGCCCGGCCAGCCGCGTCGAATGCTCCTCGTAACGCGACCACGACAGCGTTCCGTCCGCCGTGACGTAGGCGGCGCCGTCCGGCCGCCGCGCCGCGTTCCGCCGGACGTACCCGGCGACGGTCTCCGACCCCCACCAGCCGGCGGCCCGGTACGCCGCGATGGTCTCCCGGTCGAAGGGACTGGTCACGGATGCCTCCTCGGACGTCGGCGAGCTGCTCCGAAAGATGCCACAACGTCCGGAAGGCCCACCTGCCGATGAAATCTTGCCGTTCCGGCAAGGCGGACCCCGCAATCTCGCGTTAATGCCGTGCAAGGCGGATTATCAAGCAGTTCTCAGATCGGCTGCCGGTTGCCTTCAGGAACGGCCGCCACGGTCGTGCCATGCGCAACCCAAAGGCGCGGCGGTTCGCCCTCATGCTCCTCGGCCTGACGCTGCCGCTCACGATGCTCCTCGGGGCGGCGGCGTGGAAATTCGGCGGGCCGGACACCAGCGAGGCCGGGCGCGCGCCGGTGGCCGCGCCCAGCGACGCCGCCGACCTCGCACCGGAAACGAGCCCGTCCCCGACGGCGAGCGCGTCGCCGGCGCCGCGCCGGATCGACCGCCGCAAGCTGGCCAAGGCCATCGAGAAGGCCGTCAAGGGCGACGCGCGCGTGTCGGTGTCGGTGAGCGACCTGACGGACGGCACCTCCTATACCTACGGGGCGTCGCGGCGGTTCGTGACGGCGAGCATCGTCAAGGTCGACATCCTCGCGGCCCTGCTGCTGCAGGCGCAGGACCAGCGGCGGGCGCTCACGGCGTCCGAGAAGAGCCTGGCCACTCGCATGATCGAGAACAGCGACAACGCCGCCGCGAACGCGCTGTGGTCCGCCATCGGCGGCGCGGCCGGGCTGGCGAAGGCCGGCAAGCGGCTGGGCTTGAAGGAGACGACGGCGACGAGCGTCAGCTGGGGGCTGACCAGCACCAGCGCCCGCGACCAGGTCCGGCTGCTGAACGCGCTCGTCTCCGGCGACGGGCCGCTGAGCAGGAGCGGCCGCCGGTACATCCTCGGCCTGATGAGCCGGGTGGACACCACGCAGGACTGGGGCGTCAGCGCGGGGGCCGCCGCCGGGGACGCCGTCGCGCTGAAGAACGGCTGGCTGCCCCGCTCCGCCGACGGGGGCCTGTGGGTCATCAACAGCATCGGCCGGATCAAGGGCGACCACGACTACTCGATCGCGGTCCTCTCCGACCGGAACGCGTCCATGGACGCGGGCGTCGCCCTGGTCGAGACGGTGACGGAGGCCGTCTTGGACGAGCTGTCCTAAGCACCGCCCGGCATCGCCCGCGCGCCGGTGAGGATGATGTCGACGAGCGTCTCGGCGTAGGCGGGGAACGTCCGGCGGAGACGGGCCCGGCTGCTCTCCGGCGTCGACTCCCAGTGCGTGGACATCGCGCCGACGAGCAGGTCCGGCAGGGTCGACGACCGCACGGCCGGCGCCAGCTCGCCGCGGGCGATCGCCCGGCGGGTGATCTCGCGGGCGGCCTCGGTGCGGGGCCGGTTGATCATTTCCTCGTACAGCGCCGCGAGCGCGGGCTCGGCGCGCGAGTCGAGGGAGATCCGCCGGCCGGCCAGGGCGCGGTCGGTGTGCCGGTACCAGTGCACCCATTGCCGCGCGTAGTCCAGGAGGTCGGCGCGGACCGAGCCGCGGTCCCGGGCGGTCGGGAAGTCCAGGTTGTGCAGCGCCGAGACGAGCAGCTCCTCGCCACCGGACCAGCGCCGGTAGATGGCCGGCTTGCCGACGCCCGCCTCCCGCGCCACCGCGTCGAACGTGAAGCCGCCCCAGCCCGCGCGGGCGTAGACGCGGACCGCCGCCTCGAAGACCCGGGGCTCGATCAGCGGGTCCCGCTTGCGTCCCGCCGTCGAACCGGACGTTCGGGCCTCGGGCATGGCGGGGATCCTTCGCGGCGGTCGGCGGGCGACCCATTGTAGGTCCGGCCCTTTACGTACGGGAATCGTACGTAATAGGCTCCGGGCACCGCGATCGTCGAGAGTGGGTCCCATGCCGCAGGCGGACACCGAGCCGCGACCGACCGTCCCCGAACTGCTCAGGCGCGGCGCGCGCGAGTTCGGCCGCGAGCGGTACCTGGTGACGCCCACCGACCATCTGACCTACGCCGAAGCCGACCGCCGCTCCGCGCTCGCCGCACGGTGGCTGCTCCGCCACGGCGTCGGCAAGGGGACGCGCGTCGGCCTGTTCTTCACCAGCGACACCGAATGGGCCGTTTGGTGGCTCGCCGCGAGCCGCATCGGCGCCGTCGTCGTCCCGCTGAGCACGCTGTACGCCCCGGCCGAGATCGCTAAGGTGCTGCGGCTCGCCGACGTCGCCGTGCTCGTCGCCCCCGCCCGCGTCCTCAAGATCGACGTCGCCGAGCGGTTCGAGGCCGCGCTTCCCGGGCTGCCGGGGCAGCGGGCCGGGGACCTGTGCCTGCCAGCCGCGCCCTACCTACGCCGCATCGTGCTCACCGGCCCGTCCGACCGCTCCTGGGCCACGGTCTGGGACGCCGCGAGCACCGCCCTCGCCCCCACCGGACTCCTGGCCGCCGTCGAGAACGAGGTCACCCCCGCCGACCTGGCGATCATGGTCCACACCTCGGGGTCGACGGCCGACCCGAAGGGCGTCCTGCACACGCACGGCACCCTCGTCCGGCAGACCTCCACCTGGCCCGCGGCGATCCGGGCACTGACCGGCGCCTCCGGCGTGCCGCGCATCCTGTGCGCGATGCCGTTCTTCTGGATCGGCGGCGTCCTCGCCACGACGGGCGCGCTCCACGAGCCGGTGACCGTGCTCGTCCTGCCGCGTCCGGAGGCCGGCGCGGCGCTGGACCTGATCGAGCGGGAACGCGGGCACGGCGTCGTCGGCTGGCCGGCGTTCACCCAGCAGCTGCGCGACCACCCGTCCTTCGCCGAACGCGACCTCGGCGGCGCGCCCATGCTGAGGGACGGCCCGCTCGACCTCGCCATGCACGGCGTCCCGGACGGCTACCCCGTCCACCGCAGCATGACCGAGACGGCCGGCGGCTTCGCCTTCACCGACATCGCGATCGTCGACGGCGAGGGCCGGCCCGTCCCCGACGGCGACGTCGGCGAGCTGCTGATCCGCGGCGTCGGGACGATGGCGGGCTACAACAAGCGCGAGCGGTCCGAGGTGTTCGACCAGGACGGCTGGTACCACACCGGTGACCGCGTCTACCGCCGCACCGGCGACCCGCGCCTCTTCTATGTGGGACGCACCAGCGAACTCATCAAGGCGGCCGGGGCGAACGTGTCCCCGCGCGAGGTCGAGTCGGTGATCGAAGCGTTCGACGAGGTCACCCAGTGCGTGGTCATCGGGACCGACCACCCCACGCGCGGCGAGGAGGTCTGCGCGGTCATCGTGCCCGCCGCCCAGGACGTCGACGTGGAGGCCCTCGCCTCGCGGGCACGCCGGCACCTGTCCGCCTACAAGGTCCCGACCCGCTGGGTCATCACGCCGAGCGAGCGGATACCGACGCTTCCGAGCGGAAAGTTCGACCGCAGGAAGCTCCGCACCCTGGTCACGGACGGGATGGAGAGAACATGACGCAGCGCGTCGCGGTGGTCATCGGAGCCGGCGGCATGGGACAGGCCATCGCCCGGCGCGTCGGCCCGTCCGCCCACCTCCTGGTGGCCGACCACAGCCAGGAGGTCCTGGACGCGGTCGCCGCGCAACTCACCGACGAGGGCCACCAGGTCACCGCCCAGCGGGTGGACGTGTCCTCCCGCAAGCCGGTCGCCGCGCTGGCCGAGCAGGCCGCCTCCCTGGGCCCGGTGCAGGCGGTCGTGCACACCGCCGGGCTGTCGCCCGTGCAGGCGCCGGTGCCGGCGATCCTGGCCGTCGACCTGCTCGGCGTCGCGCTCGTCCTCGAGGAGTTCGGCGAGGTCGTCGCGCCCGGCGGCGCCGGCCTCGTGATCGCCAGCATGGCGGGCCACTTCTATCCGGGCCTCCCCCGCGAGCAGGAGCGGGCCCTGGCCACCACCCCGGCCGACGAGCTGCTCTCCCTCCCGATCTGCGACGCGTCCGCCTTCGCCGACAGCGGGACCGCCTACGCCTTCGCCAAGTACGCGAACCGGCTGCGCGTCCAGGCCGCCAGCACCGCCTGGGGCGCCCGCGGCGCCCGGATCAACTCGATCAGCCCCGGCGTCATCGCCACCCCCATGGGCCGCGCCGAACTCGGCAGCGAGCACGGCGCCGGCATGAGGATGATGATCGACGCCTCCAACGCCAAGCGGACCGGCACCCCCGCCGACATCGCCGCCGCCGCCGAGTTCCTGCTCGGCCCCGCCGCGTCCTTCATCTCCGGCACCGACCTGCTCGTCGACGGCGGCGCAGTCGCCGCCGTAACGTCCCTGACCCCCTGACCCCACCGCCCCCGGTACGTCGGCTTCGCGCCTTATGATCACTCGGTGCTGTTGCGCCTGTCTTGCCTCTCCGCCTGTGTCGCGATGTCCGCCATGCTCGTCAGCGCTTGCGGCACGGCTGGGGGCGATAGAACGGCTGGAAGCGATAAAGGCGACCGAGTGCGTGAAGACACGCCGACGCCTGCGGCGGCATCGGACGGTGCCGACGACCTGAAGCGGGCGTTGCTGCCGATGCCGCCGGCGCAGCCGGACGACATGCTGCGCTTCGGCCCGGTGACGGGCCCCTACTCCACGGTCTTCGCGAAATTGGTCGACGGGCAAGCACAGCCGCCCCTGGGACGCTGTTTCAAAGCGATGTCGGTCCCGGGGCGGATCGAAGAACTCGGCGATGCGGGCCGCGTCGCGCCCGCGGTCCTGGCCATGTGGACTGACAGGAAGCGTCGCGTGACCGTGCAGGAGACGATCCTTCGGCTGCCCGGCGCGTCCACGCGAAGGCTGGTCACGACCGAGGTACCGGAAACCTGCCGTGACTTTTCCTTCTCCGTCGGGGGCGAGCACTACCGACGCACGCTGAAGAGCGACATCGTGCGGCAGCGTGATGGCGCGTCGGAGCGGATCCAGTTCGTCGAGGATCGGGCCGGCGAGGCGACCACCCACAGTTGCCAGCTCACCCATCAGCGCGAGGGTCATGTGCTGCTGCTGTCCATTTCCCAGGTCAGGGCACCCTTCGCGAGGACGGTCTGCCTTGACGCGATCAAGGAAGCCGACGACCGCGCCACGGCGGCCCTCGGGCGGTGAGCGCGGCGCGGGGCTGGGGTCAGGGGGTGAGGAAGTCGGTGAGGGTTCGGGCTATGTCGGTGGGGGCGTTCTCGGTGGGGATGTGGTCCGCGTGCGGGATGCGGACGAGCGTGGTCCGGGGGATCTCCGCGGCGAACCTCTCGGCGTACTCCACCTTCTCGAAGCCGTCGTCCTCGCCCCAGATCAGCAGCTTGGGCGTCGTCGACCGCCGGAGCGCGGGGACGAGGTCGAGGGTGTAGCGGCTGTCGGCCGCGCGCGCCATGGCCAGCCAGGAGCGGCGGACCCGTGGATCGTTCCACGGATCCACGTAGTCGGCGATCAGCTGCTCGGTCGCGGCGTCGGCCAGCGCGCCCGCCACGGCCTCACGGCGGGCGGCGAGCAGGTCATCGGCGGTGGTCGCCGCGGCGGCCTCCGGGTCCCGGAACCGGGCGACGTGGGGCGCCGGCCAGGAGTCGTAGAGGACCGAGTTGACCAGGGCCAGCCGGGGGATCTCCAGCCGGCCGTGGACGAGGAGATGCTGGGCGATCGCGCCGCCGATGTCATGGCCGGCCACGGCGACCGGCCCGGACAGCCCCAGCGCGGACGCGAACCGGACCACCCAGTCCGCGAGGACCGGGACCGTGGCCGTGTCCAGGGTGAGCTCGCCGCCCGAGCGCCCCAGCCCGGGAAGATCGACCGCAACGGGCCTTAGGCCTGCGTCCGCGAGGCGGCCCAGCACCGGGAGCCATACCCGGCTCCAATACGTGCCGTGCAGCAGGAGCACGACCGGGCCGTCCTGCCCTGCGGTCAGGTAGCTGGCCGTTTCGCCGTCGACCTGGATCGCGCTCCTCCGCACGTCCGTTCCCGTGGTTTCGCTCATGGGACCACTGTGACCGGGGCCCGCTTCCCGGGCCGAGAGTCCAAAAAGACACCTGTGGGTATGTTCCTGCCATGAGTCGTCATCGGGTGGTGGCCCTGCTCAACCCGCCGCAGTCGCCGTTCGAGCTCGCCTGTGCATCGGAGGTCTTCGGCACCGTCCGGCAGGACGTGCCGGCCCGCTACACCTTCCGGGTCTGCGCCGAGCACCCCGGCCCGCTGCCGACCACCGTCGGCTACGCGATGCTCGTGGACGCGGGGCTGGAGGCCCTGGACGAAGCGGACACCGTGATCATTCCCGGCTGGCAGCCGGCCGGCGCCCCGGCGCCGCCGGCCGTCACCGAAGCGCTGCTCGCCGCGCACCGGCGCGGGGCCCGGATCGTCGCCATCTGCACGGCGGCGTTCGTCCTCGCCCAGGCCGGGCTGCTCGACGGCCGGCGCGCCACCACCCACTGGCGCCACACCGGCCTGCTCGCCGCCGGCTTCCCGGAAGTGCGGGTGGACCCGGACGTGCTCTACGTCGACCACGGCGACGTGGCGACCAGCGCGGGCACGGGCGCGGGCATCGACCTGTGCCTGCACCTCGTCCGCTCCGACCACGGCGCGGCGTACGCCGCGCAGATCGCCCGGAACATGGTCCTGCCGCCGCACCGGGAAGGCAGCCAGCTGCAGTACGCGACACTGCCCGCACCGGCCCGGGCGGACGAGTCGCTGGCGCCGCTCCTGGAGTGGGCCGCGTCCCGGCTCGGCACCCGGCTGACCGTCGCCCGGCTCGCCGAGCACGCCGGGCTGTCGAGCCGGACCCTCGCCCGGCGGTTCACCGAGCAGCTCGGCACCAGCCCGGGACAGTGGCTGCTCGGCCGGCGCCTCGACGCGGCACGGGTCCTGCTGGAACGGACCGACCTTCCGGTGGAGAGCATCGCGACCCGGGTCGGGCTCGCGTCGGCGGTCAACCTGCGGCGCCGCTTCCGCGCGCACCTCGGCACCACACCCGGCACCTACCGGCGGACCTTCGGCGAACCGCCGCACGAACCACCGCGCGAACCGCCGCGCGAACCGCCGCACGAACCACCGCACGAACCGCCGCGCGAACCGCCGCACGAACCGCCGCGCGAACCGCCGCGCGAACCGCGACCGGCGGGTCGATAGCGCGTCGGCGCATGGCTCACGCGCCGGCGCGGCAGAGTTCCTGCTCGGCGGTGGAGAGGGTCTGCCGGCGCAGCGAGGGCTGCAGAGAATTGGTGTTCATGAGCAGCGTGACCCGGCGGTGGCCGAATTGCATCGTGCTGGAGGTGTATCCGTCGATGTCCCCGAGGGAGCCGTAGGCGGTGCCGCACGGAGTCGAGGCGATCGTCAGGCCGAGGCCGTAACCGATGCCGGGCATGCCGACGGCGGCGAAGAACGCATCGGCTCCCGGCGTGGGCCGCTTCATCTCGGTGAGCAGGTGCCGGGAGAAGAGGTCGCCGCCGAGCAGCGCCCCGAGGAACCGGTCGACGTCGGCGCCCGTCGACACCATCCCCGCCGCCGCCCCCGCCGCGCCGGCGCTCGTCCGGGTGGTCACGTCGATCGCGGGACCGGAACGGGGCGGCAGCGGAGCGGCGAAGACGTAGCCGCGCGCCTGCCGGGGCGCGACCGCGGTCGCGGTCGGGAAGGTCGTGCCGGTCAGGTGGAGGGGGCGGATCAGACGCGTCCGCACCTCGTCCTGGATCGGGCGGCCCGTGACCCGGTGAACGATCTCGCCGAGGACGATGTAGTTGGTGCTCGAGTAGCGGAAGCCCGTCCCTGGCGCGAAGTAGGGCGCATGCGCCGCGCCCAGGGCGATGAGCTGCGCCGGGGTGTAGGGGGCGCCGGGGTCGAAGCGAGGATCGTCCGAGTAGTCGAAGAGCCCGCTGGTGTGGTCGAGCAGTTCCCGCACGGTGATCTGCCCGGCGTTCGGGACCGGGTCGGGCAGGAGCCCCGCGATCGGCCGGTCGAGCGCGAGCTTGTGCTCCGTGACCAGCTGCAATACCACTGCGGCCACGAACGTCTTGGTGATGGACGCGATCCTGAACCGGTCGTCGGGCCGCATCGCCCGGCCCGCCGGGATGTCCGCGAGGCCCGCGGCCGCCCGCCGCGCCGCCCGCCCGTCGCGGCTCGTGACCGCGACCACGCCGGGTACGCCGTCGGCGTCGACGAGATTCTGGATCTCCGCCCGCAACGGGGCATCGCGGGACGGCGCGCTCGTCGCGCGCGCCGGCGACGTGGAGGCGACCCCGACCAGCGCGGCGGCGACGAGGGCGGCACAACGCTTCAACCACATGCGCGTTCTCCTTCATGACCAGGCATGACCGCCAGAATCGGCGACCGCTCGGCCGGCCGTCTTGGAGGAATGTTCCGCGCTCGCGGTCCGTGTCCGTGGTCCCAGCGCGTACAGGCGGACATTTGTACAAGCCACCGGCCTCCCCCTGCGGCGACAGTGGGCGCATGCCCCATACCGGTTCAGGGATTTACTGGGAAGAGCACGGCGAAGGCCCACGGACGCTCGTCATGCTGCCGGGGTTCGGCGCGACGGCCGAGCTGATGACCGGCATCGTGCGGCACCTGAGCGGATTCCGCGTCCTGGTGTTCGACCTGCCCGGACATGGCCGTTCCGTGCGTGCGGCGGCGGACGGGAGGCTGCCCGCGCTGGCCGCGACCCTGCACGACGCGATCAACGAGGCGATCAACGACGCGGGCGTCGGCGCCTACCACCTGGCCGGCTGCTCGCTCGGCGGCGCGATCGCGCTGCGCCTCGCCCTCGACCACCCGGACGAGGTGCGCGCGCTGGTCGGCATCGTTCCGTGGAACGCCGCGGGGACGACCGCCGAGGACGAGGTGATGGCCGGCTTCGACGCCGTGTACGGCGACGCCGAGGCCCTCGCGCAAGGAGTGGCGGCGATCTCCGTGGACCCGTCGAGGACGTCCCGTCTGGCCGGCAGCATGCTGACCGTCACGGAGCGGATGTGGCACGGCTGGCTCGCAGGCGGCGCCCTGACGAGCCAGGCCGACGAACTGCCCGGCCTGCGCGTGCCGACCTGCTACATACTCGGCGGCAAGGACGTCGTCGTCGATCAGGCGAAACAGCTCGACGACATCCGGCGCATCCCCGGAGGCCGGGCGGTGCTGCTGAGCGACCTCGGCCACCTGTGCGGTCTCGAAAGGCCCGACATCGTGGCGGACGAGATCACCGCGTTCCTGGACTCCGTTCCGGCGGCCGGGGCATAGGGCGACCCAGCACGCCCTACGCCCCGGTGTCCGCGGGAGGAGGTCAGCTCGTGGGGCCGGTCCAGCCGACCGGGACGTGGGCGATGCGGACGCGCTGCGGGTGGTCGCCCACGGGCACGGAGACGACCTTCTGCCCGGTGGCGAAGTCGATCGCGGTGACGCGGTCGGCGCCGCTCTCGGAGATGACGCAGTCGCGGCCGTCGCCGCTGACGGTGGCCCAGTAGGGCTTGGACGCGGTGACGAGCGGGCCTTCCTGGAGGGTGGCGCGGTCGACGACGGTGGCGTAGTCGTCCATGGTCCCGGCGACGCACAGCCTGGTGCCGGCGGGGTTCATGGACAGCCCGTGGTGCCGGGAGTCGTTGACGAAGGTGGTGCGGTCGTCGCTGGTCGCGGGGTTCTTCGGCAGGGTCTTGATGCGGGTGATCTTGTCGGTGGCGACGTCGTACTCGATGAACCCGTTGAAGAACGAGACCTGGAAGTACAGCTTGGAGAAGTCGGGGCTGAACACCGCGGGCCGGACGGCGTTCGACAGGTCCTTGCGGCCGAAGGCGTCCAGCCGCGAGCGCATGTCGATGGTCTTGACGACCTTGTAGGTGGAGGCGTCGGCGATGGTGATGTGCCGGTCGCCCTTGGTCCAGTCCAGGGACGGGTCGTCGAGGTTGGTGCTGACGTTCCCGATGGACATGTTCCAGATGTACTTGCCGCCGTTGGTCCAGATGTTCTCGTGCGGGGTGTCGCCGGTGGCGAACGAGCCGAGCTGCTTTCCGGTGGTGATGTCGAGCACGGAGACGGTGCCGGACAGCGACGACGACACCGCGACCTTGGTCCCGTCGGGCGAGACGGCCATGTGGTCGGAGCGGTAGCCGGGGACGGCGAACCGCCATTTGACCTTGTCGGTGGCCAGGTCGATGGAGACGACGTCGCCGAAGCTGGGCCGGGAGGCGACCAGGGCGCTGCCGTCGGGCGTGGAGTACAGGTCGTCGACGAGCTGGTCGTGCCCCTCGCCGGGGCCCTGCTGGACGGCCAGGTAGACGGCGAGGTTGACCGGGTTGAGGTAGATCGCGGCGAGCCGCTGGGTCTTGTCGGGGACGACGTTGATGCGGCCGATCTTGGCGAAGGCGCCGCTGGACTCGATGACGTCCGCGGTGCCGTCCCAGTTGTTGCCGACGAACATCACCTCGCGGAGGGCGGGCGCCGCGTGGGCGGTGCCCGCGGTGGCGAGGGCGGGCGCGACGGCCCCGGCGGCCAGGACGGCCGCTGCGGCGATGGTCCGCAGCCGCCGGAACCCGCGGGCGCGGGCGGTCGCGGGGGTGGTCGGGGCAGGGGTGGGTGCAGCGTGCATGTCGTTTCTCCAGGGGGGTGGGATGCCCGGAACGGGCGGGAAACGGTGGAGCCGCTGGGTGGCGCTTCGCGGGCATGACCGGCCGGGTGGTCCGCCCGCCGTGCGCGCCCCTCAATCTGAATATGGCCGTATTCAGACTTTGGTTACTGGATAGTAGGCAGGGCTGGGCGGGCGGTGCAAGACCCGTGCGGGAGGATTGTGCGCACCACCAGGTAGGGGGTGCAGTGGCGGGCAGGATCACCCCGGCGGAGGGCCGGTACGGCGGCAAGGACGCGGCCGAGCGGCGGGCGGAGCGGCGCGGGCGGTTCCGCGAGGCGGGCCTGGAGTGGTTCGGCGCCGGCCCCGGGTTCCGGGCGACCCGGCTCGGCGACCTGTGCAAGGCGGCCGGACTGTCGACCCGCCAGTTCTACGAGGAGTACCGCACGCTGGAAGACCTGCTGGCCGATCTCCACCTGTACGTCAACGAGGTCGCCGAGAAGGCCGTCCTCGACGTGCTGCCCGGCGTCCAGGACCTCCCCGCGACGGAGCGGATCACCGCGTACGTGCACGCCTACGTCAGGGGCGCCACCCGCGACATGCGCCATGCCCGCATCGCCTATGTCGAGATCGTCGGCGTCAGCCCCCGCATGGACCGCCAGCGCCTCGAACGCCGCGCGGTCTGGATCGACCTGGTGAGCCGGATGGCGGACGAGGCCGCCGAGCGCGGCGAGCTGCCCCCGGGGAACTACCGCATCGCCGCCGCGGCCCTCATCGGCGCGGTGAACGGCCTCATGCACGACTGGGTCGTCGGGTGGGTCGACGCGACGCTGGAGGAGATCGCCGACGAACTCCTGCAGTTCGTCCTCGGCAGATACAAGATCACCATCTGAGCCCGGCCGCGGCGGCCGGTGATCGGTCGCGGCGGGCGATCAGAAGGCCCCGCCCTCCCGGGTCGCGGGCAGGGCGGGGCCGTCGTGAACGGTGCTTCTCGGCTGCGGTCAGGTTCCGTTGGCCGGTTGGCGGTAGACGTGGCCATTGATGGTGGTGGTGAGCGTTCCGGTCGCTTGGAAGATGTTGGTGAGGACGTCGATGGTGAGGTGGAATCCGCCGGGCCCGGTCTTCTTGGTGCCGTGGTCCTGGCCGGTCTGGACGAGGTCGGAGTACCAGTCGAGCTTGTTGAGGGTGGGGCTGGGGTTGGTGGTCGTGACGCTCTCGGTGCCGTTGAGGATGTGCGCGCCGTCGTCGGAGTAGTTCCGGTAGGCGACGGAGACGGTGCTGATCGCGGTGTGGTCGGCGTTGTCGGTGATGGTCACCGCCGCGGAACCGGACCGCTTGCCGACCAGGGTGTAGTGCCCTTGCGGCGGGTACCGCCGCGCCGGGGTGGCGCTGCCCGGCACGTACGGCGTTCCCCACGGGACGGTGTCGGAGGCGACGGCGACGCGCCGGGGCTTGAGCGGCTTGCGGCTCGTGAGGTGCGCGATCATCATCCGCGCGGTGCGTCCGCCGGGTTCGGTCGAGGTCTCGCAGGGCAGCGGGTTGGCGCCGCCGCAGGCGGGCGGGACGGCGAGGGCCTGCCAGTAGACGATGCTGGTGCCGTCGGGCGACCAGCGGGGGTCGGCCCTGCCGTTCCAGTTCGGGTCGTTGATCGCGCCGGGGCCGCCGTCGCCGGCGGCGTTGATCCGCTGGCCCTGGTAGGCGCCGCGGTCGCCGTACCGGTCGATGAGGTAGGGCTGGAAGAAGCGCCGGTCCCCGTTGTTGCGGGTGGACGATACGGCGCTGGTGGTGATCATGTCCGTGACGGGCGGGACGGCGCGCATCGCGGCCAGGAACATCTGCCGGTCCGAGCCGCGGGTGTCCATGGCGACGGTCCAGCCGTCGTCCGGCGAGATGGCGATCGGGTCGGTGTACTCGGGGTTGCTGGTGAGGCGGCGGACCTTGCCGGTCCGCAGGTTCGCGGCGAAGACGTCGATGTTGGACGACTCGTCCGGGTAGCCGATGTAGGAGACCTCGTCGCCGGTGCCGGAGAAGCCGCGCAGTTCACCGACCGACACGGCCTGCGGGTTGATCTTCAGCCGGCCGGGGTGGTGCAGGTCGACGGTGACGGGCTGCTTGCTCGGGGCGGGGTCGAACAGGCGGGTCACCTTGACCAGGTCGTAGCGGGGTGCCAGCGGTGTCCCGGTCTTCGGCGCGGGGTCGAACTTCAACCGCGCGAAGTAGCCGTACTGGTTCAACCTGCCGTTCGTGACGGTCGCGGCGTTGAACCCCAGGTGCACGTTGTCGGGGTGAAGCCGCAGCTCGCGGATGCTGCCGCCCGCGCCCGATCCGTCGGCGGTGACGTTCCAGCGGATCGGATAGATGTGGACACGGGCCGGAGTGCAGGCGGAACTGGTGAGCCGGTACGGGCCGCAGTCGATGATGTTGGTGCCGGCCAGCGCGCGCTTGCCGTCCTTGAACGCCTGCGGATAGTCCATCGCCGAACTGCGGCCGACCGCGTTGGCGTCGGGGACTCCGCAGGTGACGCATTTCCAGGCGTCGCCGTTCGGGAAGGTGCTCCCGTCCGTCTTGACGATGGTGAGCTGCTCGCCGGTGTAGACGGCGGCGGGGTCGGGCGCGGCGGGCGCGCCGGTGAAGCCGACCGTGGCGAGGACGTGGTGCCCGTCGGGCAGGAAGTCTCCCGACTGCATGCTGGTCGCCTTGCCGATGCATCCGGTGCCGTGCGGGTTGATCGCCGGAGTGCACGAGCCCGCCGAGGTGGACGGCGCGACGGGCGGGAGCGGCAGCTCATCGACCTTGATCGGCTCCGGCTTGGGCGCCGGCGGGACGGCCCGGCCGGGAGCGGCGCCGGCGGCGCGCCCACCGGGAGCCGCCGTCGCCGGCGCCACCGCGCCGCCGATCGTCAGCGCGGCGACGGCGAGAACGGCCACGAGCGCTCGCGACCAGGTGCTGTGTCGAACGGTTCTTATGGAGTGTCGAACGGTTCTCATGGAGTACGGCCTCCAAGGGGGTGGGCGGTCGCGCGTCGCGCGACCATCGAATTCCATTCGCTTAAAACAAGAACTCCATTCTCACGAGGGATGGGTGCGCCCAGAGCCGCGGCCAGGCCGTGCCCCGGGAAGGCGGGAGGGTCAGCCGGAGGTCAGGCCTCCGTGGTGGAAGAGGGCGAGGACGGGTCGGACGGAGCGACCGGCCCGCCGAGCAGGAGGCGCAGGGCGTGCTCCAGCGCCTTGCCGATGTCGAGTCGCGGGTTCAGCAGCCACTGCACCTGCAGCCCGTACAGCACGGCATGGAAGATCATCGCCGCGGTCTCGGGGTCGGGGGCGCCTTCCGGCGGGCCGGCCGGCGCCCGCTCGCCCATCATGCGGGCGGTGCGGGCGCGCGCCCGCTCGTAGCGTTCGACGAAGTACTCGTGGGCGGGGTGATCGGGCCGGGAGGCCGCGACCGCCAGTTCCGCCCACAGGCGCATCAGCTCGGGTTCCTGCTGGTGGTCGCGGAGAAGGCCGTCGAAGAACGGTCCGGCCGCCTTGGCGTCCGACACCCGTTCCGAACCCCGCTCCCATTCCTCGGCGTCGCGCTGCTCGAGCACGGCGGCGAGCAATTCGTCCTTGGTGCGGAAGTGATGCAGCAGCCCGGCGTGGGTGATGCCCGCCCGCTGGGCGATGTCGCGGAGCGAGGACTGCGCGAAGCCCCGCTCAGCGAAGCCGTCACGCGCGGCGCGGACGATGTCGGCGCGCCGAGCGGCCGTCTTCGCATACGGTCCACGCGCCTTGGCTGGACTCACACAGCACCCCCGCCGCGGTTCCGCTCTCGCCGGACGGCGAGGGCCGGGTCGGTGATCTTCAGGATCCCGCGGCCGGCCGTCGCACCGGCCGCGAATCCCGACCAGATGGTAACTATTCGCTCGCGCGGACGTCCAGCCCCCTGCCCGGCGCCGGCTCCCGCCTGCGTTCAGCCGATCGTCAGCCGGTAGGAGCCGCGGGCGCAGCCGGTGACCCTCCAGCCGCCTTCGACCCGGCGCACGTCGATCCCGTCGATGCCGGTCGCGGTCGGGGTGGGGCGTTCGTTGCCCGGCACCCAGACGTCCAGGGTGCAGCCGCCCGTGGACGACCTTCCCGTGAGCTGGAACCTCCGTGGCCGCGAGGACGGTCCGCCGGGAAGCGATCGCAGCGAGGTGATGACGCCCGGGGCGGCGTGCGGGAAGGCGCGCGAGAGCTCCTGGACGGCGGCCGCGTCGCGGGGCAGGAAGCGTCCCGTCGCGCAGTCGAGGTTGTTGAGTCCGTCGCCGGTGGGCCCGGTGCCGTTCTGCGGGTCACCGCACGCCTGCTTCCACACCCAGAACGCGCCGCCGATCGTGGCGCCGTCCTCCTGGCGGGCGTAGCGGTGCAGCCGGTCGGCCACCGAACCGTCGTCGCCCCAGAACCCCCATTCGCCGCTCCAGACCGGCATGTCCCCGGCGGCGCGGCGGGCGAGGACGAAGCCGTGCTCGACGGACGTCATGACGGGAAGGCCGAGCGAGGCGTCCATGGTGATCGACTCGGCGTACAGGTGGGGTGCGAAGACGATGTCGGGGTCGGAGGCGAAGGAGCCGCGCGGGACCGCGTCGAAGCCGGTGCCGGACCAGAAGATGCTCGGTTCGACGAACAGCGGATGCGGGCGGCTCTCGGCGGCGCGGACCGCGCGCAGGACGCGGTCGTAGAAGCGGCCGAGCAGCAGCGTCGAGGTCAGCGGCGCCTGCTCGCCGAAGCCGGGTTCGTTGAGCGGGTCGAATCCGGCGACCGCGGGGTCGGCGCCGAAACGCGCGGCGAGCATCGCCCACACCTTCACCAGGCGGCTCTGGACGCCGTCGCGGTCGTAGTAGAAGTTGGTGAACGCGCGGTCCCCGGCGGGCGAGATGTCGCGTCCGGTGAACTGGCAGCGGGGCGCGCCATCGGTCTTTGTCGCCCACACCGGCGCGCCGTCGTAACCGTCCATCCTGGACGTGCCCGGCGGGCAGGACGTCCCGCGCGGGGTGGGCGCGTTGCTCCAGCCGTCCTGGTGCATGTCGATCACCGTGTACAGCCCGTGCTTCTTCGCCCAGGCCACGGCCTGGTCGATCCGCCGCAGGTACCCCTCGTCGTACCGGGCGGGACGCGGTTCGATCCGCGACCACGACACCCCCAGGCGCACCACGTTCAGCCCGAGCGCGGCCATCTGCGCGAAGTCGTCCTCGCCGAGCGGGAGCGTCGCCGGGACGCCCGGGCGCGGCGCGTAGAAGTCGACGAGCTGGTTGACGTTCACCCCGCGAAGCAGGACCTGCCGTCCCTCTCCGTCGACGATCCGAGGCCGCTTCCCCCGCACGACCCGCAACGCCGACAGCTCCGTCCCGGACGCGGCGGCCACGGCCTTGCGGGGCGCGGGCGGCGGCTCGGGACGCGTAGCGGCCACCGCTCCCGCCGCACCGGCCACCACGACCACGGTGACCAGGGCCGTGGCGCGGGCGGTCCGCGCCACGGGCCACCGGAACGCGCCGCGGGCGGCGAGGAGGGCGAGCAGCCCGGGCACCCAGCCGACGGCGACCCCCAACGACGCGCCCTCGCCGAGACGGACCCACAACGCGGCGGGCGTCTGCAGGGGAGCGCCCGGCCCGTCCACGACCACCAGCCCGGCGACCTGGACGGCCCCGAGGACGATGCCCGCCCACATCGCGGCGAGCCATCCGCCGAGGAAGGCCCCGGCGGCCGTGCGGGACCGGCGCGCGAAGGTCCGCTGCGTGCGGGCGAGCGCGAGGAGCAGGACCAGCAGGCCGAGGAGGAGCCCGGCCGGCCCCCCTTGCGGGGAGGCAGACGGCAGCCCGTGCGGCAGGTCCCGTGACCAATGCGAGGACACCCACGGCCCGGCCAACGCGACCACCGCGACACCGAGGGCCGCGATCGGCCAGTGCGCGCGGTGCGCGGGCTCGCCGTCCGGGCGCTCCCCCACCCGCACGGCAAGCGTCGCCGCGGCGGGGACCAGTCCGTACAGGGCCGCTTTGGGGACGGTGAAGCTCGTCGCCCACAGCAGGTCGGCGACGTTCAGCCCGGGTACGGTCGCCGCCAGCGCCATGGCGGCCTTCGCGACCACGGCGGCCAGCACGAACCCCGCCCACACCGTCGCGAACCGCGCCCGCCGCCCGAGATGCCCGAAGGCCTTCGCGACGAGCGCCGTGCCCGCCGGCAGCAGCGGCGCGTAGACGGCCAGGGGCGCCACCTGCCACCGCGCGGCGGGCGTCACGCGCCCGGGCATCCCCAGCAGCGCGAAGAACCCGACCGGATCGATCAGCGCGCCGGCGGCGAGCAGGACCAGGACCACGCCCACGACCGTCGGCACGAGCAGGCGCGAACCCATGCGATCTCCTTCACCGGGGACCGCCAAAATATATGAACAAGTCTCACATTTACTAGCCTTGTCCGACCCCGGGCTCCGGGGAACGCCGACGCGCCCGGCCGGCGCCTAGTCGCGTGTCGCGTGCATCTCCTGGAACAGCTCGAACTCGCCATCGGCGCCGGCGCTGAACCCCTGCCAGTGGAACGAGGCCGCCGTGACGTCGGTGAACGTCCACCGCGAGCGCCTGCCCTCGGCGTCGGTCCCCTCCTGGATCATGCCGCCCGCGCCGTCAGGCCGGCCGACCTGGTGGAAGTACGAGGGCAGCTTCGGCGAGATCCACGTGATCTGCCACAGCCCGGTCGTGACGTCGTACATGCGGACGGTGGTGCCGGGAAACCGGCCGTGGAAGTCCGGGCAGAAGAGCACGTCCTGCACCACCCGGCCGCCCAGCGCCCAGCCGAATCGCCACTCGCCCTCGGCGGTCTGCCACTGCCCGCCGGGGAACCGGTACCGGTTGCTGATCTTCCACGTCCCGACCAGCCGGCCGTAGAGCATCAACGCTTCGGCGTGCTCCGGATCCGGGCCGTCCGCCGCCAGCAGGTCCAGCATCGAATCACGAGACGGCACGACCATCAGAACCTCGAATCCCCAGCCAACGGAACGCACGGAACGCACGGAACGGCCAAAGATAGCCCTCGCCTCCGACAACCCGAACGCCTCGGACGCACGACCCGCGACCTCCGGACACCCATGGCAGGCCGGTTGGCCTGACCAGGCCATTGCTGTTCTCTCGCCTTGTCGCGGGCGCGCGGCGCGAAACATACTCGGCTGACGTCCCAACGGCGACGGTGAGGTCTGCGTGGACCGGATTCGGCGTGATGTCGCCTTGTCGAACGTCCGCAGGCGGCTGGCGGCCGTCGAGCGGTCCGGGGACGCCGCCCCGCTGTTCGACGACAGGGCCGTCCGCGCCGCGGCCGAGCTGGTGGAGTACGCGCGCGAGCATCCCGCCGACGCGCTGCCGGGCCTCGCGGCGGCGGGACGGCTGTACTGGAAGCGGTACCTGAGCGTGGTCGGCCAAGGCCGCGGCACCGACAACCCCGACTTCGTCGCCGTCCTGGCCCTGCTGGCGCCGGTGTACGCGGCCGACCGCGCGGCGGTCCCGCAGCCGCTCTGGCGCACGCTGCGGGAGGTCGGGGACGGCTTCACCCAGTCGAGCCTCGTCGTCCAGGCCCCGGACGAGCTGCTCGACAGCGTGGCCGGCCTGGTCTCCGCCGGACCCGAGCACGCCGACTACGCCGAGGCCGCCACGCGCATCGCGGACGCGGCGACGGTCATGCTGCCGCGCGATCATCCCGTGCGTCCGCTGCTGGCGTCGGAGCTGGCCGTCGCCCTCGACCTCCGGTACCAGCACGAGGACGAGCGGGAGTACCTCGACCGGGCCGTCGCCGTGGCCGCCGAGGCCGCGGCGGAGACGCGCGGGCCGGTGCCGCTGTCGCGGCTCGGGCTGATCTCGTGGCGGCGGTACATGGTGGCCGGCGAGCGCGCCGACCTCGACCGGGCGGTGGAGGCGAACCGCGCCGCGGTGGCCGCGGCGCGCCCCTTCGACCGGTCGCTGGCGGGGTGCCTGCACAACCTGGCGCTGTCGCTGGACTCGCTCGCCGACCTGACCCGCGACCTCGACCTCTTCGAGGAGGCCGTGCTCGCGTCCCGGGAGGCGGTCGGCCTCACCGACCCCGCCCGCCGGATGGCGCTGCAGCACAAGGTCCTGCTGGTGAGCCTGCTCACCGACCGGTACACGGTCTATGGCGAACGGGGGGATCTGGACGAGGCCCTGCGGCTCGGGCGGGCCGCCGCCGCGTCCGCCCGAGCCGGCGCCCCGGACCTCGACAACATGCGGGCCGCCCTGGACAGGGCCGAGGAGCTCCATGCCGATCTTCCGTAGGAGCGCACCGCGGTTCCAGGACGCCCGCCAGGTCCTCGCCCTGCGCGCCGACGACGACCGGGAGGCGGTCGTGTTCACGGCGCGGCGCCGGGATCGCACCCACCACCTCGTGGTGATCGCGTCTCCCGGGCGGACCGTGCCGTACACGACGATGCCGGCGGACATCCTCGCCGACCTCTTCGCCGGCCTGTGGGGCGACGACGCCGGGAAGGGCTCCCGGCCGTCCGACACGACGGACGGCGAAGTGCTCGTCCTGCTCGAACAGGCCGACGACGAAGGGCAGTACCGGTCGCTGCCGTACGTCCTGCCCGATCCGCCGGATCCGCGGGTGCTCGCCGGGAACGCCCTCGCCGACACCGCGGAGCCCGTGACCGCACGCGGACCGTACCGGGTGCCGTGGACCCTGGCGGTCGCGTACGTCGTCTCGGGACGGTTCGCCGGGCGGCCGCAGCGGTTCGCGCTGGTCACCGGGGACCGCAACCACTGGGTGGTGACGGACGGCGACCAGGATGCCAGGCTGCGCCGCCTCTTCCACGACGTGATGGCCGCGCCCGAGTCCTCGGACGCGGCCATCAGCTGGCTCGCCGAGCCTCCCGTGCCGGTCGCCCCCTGGACGTTCGTGCCCGAGCCCCTGGCGTCGGCGTCCTCGCCCGCCGACCTGACGCCCGCCGACTTCGGCCGCGGCGTCCTGACCGCGACGACCGTCCACCGGCACGCCGGGCTGACGTACCGGTGGCGCGGCCTGCAAGGCGACGCCGGGCACGCCGTCCACTACCGCCGCGACGACGACGAGCCCTGGACGTCCGCGACCCTGGACGCATGGCCGCCGAGCGACGCCGTCGTCGAGACGTTCGCGGCGACCTGGGATGCCCGGCAGGGCATGTTCGCCGCCGATTACCTGCGCGGCGCCGTCCAGCTCGCGCAGGACGACCGGCTGGAGGAGGCGTTCCGCCAGTTCGCCTTCCACGTCCGGATGGTCCGCCCGGACACGGCCGAGGACGCCCGGGACACGCTCGGAGCGGCGTTGGCCGTCGGGTACGCGCTGTACCAGGGCGAGCATCCGGACCTGGCCGAATGGGTCGCGACCAGCGCGGCCTCACTCGCCGAACGGTTCGCCGAGCACGACCTGAGACGGCACCTGCTGAGGCTGGCCGCCATGGCGTGCGAGTCCCTCACCCAGCGCGCCGAGTCGCTGCTGCACTACGAGCAGGCCCTCGCCATCGAGGCGCCCTTCGACGACCCCGTCCTGGAACGCGACCTCAACCTCGACTACGTGACGACGACCGTCCGGCTCATGGGCGACCACGAACCGGAAGGCCTGTTCCGCCGCGACCTCGAACCCGAGATGGCCGCGCTGCTGCGCACGGCGGCCCGCCGCCTCGACCGCGCCGCCGGGCTCGTCGCCGCCGAACCCGCCGAGCACAGCGGCTGGGCCCGCCTCGCCGTCGCCGTCTACCGGTGGCGGCTGCGCGACCTCGCCGGCGAGCACGAGGCCGCGGCGGCGGGCCTCGCCGCGCTGATCGCCGACCCGGCCCTGGAACCGCACGGGCCGCTGCGGCAGAGCGCGGTGGTGTTCCGGCTCATGGCGCTCTGCAAGCTCGCCGACCAGGACCCCGCCTGGGCGGACCGCTACGCCGAGGCGCTCACCGGGCCCGAGAGCGAGGGGCTGGAGGGGGACCGCGCCTGCGTGTACCTCGCCCTGCGCGCCGACCAGCTCGCCGGGCAGGGCGACGACTACGAGGCCTTCGCCAACGCCCTCCTCGCCCACCGGATCCAGCTGGCCGCCGACCGGCAGCGGATCCGGCAGCCGCGCCCCGGCGAGCGGCACACCGGCTGGCTCGCCATCGACGCCCTCGCGCGGCTGCACCACCTGTCCGTGCTGATGATCCTGCAGGAGGGCGACAACCCCGACACCCGTTTCACCGGCCGCATCCGCATCCTCGTCACCGAGAGCGCCAAGGGCCGCTGGTTCCGCCGCGACCTCAGCCGCGGGCTGCGCACCGAGCCCGACGGCGCCCTGGTCTACGCGCCGGTCCGCGGCGCGGACGAGGGCCTGGACGAGCGCCTGACCTGGACGCCCGACCTCCCCGCCGCGGAGGACGAGGTCACCGCCGGCCGCACCGCCCGGCGCCGTCTCGCCCCCGAGCCCCTCCTCCCGCCCGAGGCGGCCGACCCGTCCGGCCCCCAGGACCTGCGCGTGTTCGCCGACGCGTTCCCCGACTTCGACCTGACCGCGCTGCGCTCCCGGCTCCCCGAAGGGACCGCGCTGCTGTCCTTCTACGCCGCCCGCGACGTCAGCTACGTGGTCTGCATGACGCCCGGCCGCACCGCCAGCCTCCAGATCGACGTACCGCTGGACGGCCTCGTCCGCGCGGCGATGTCCCTGCAGGCGGCGTTCTCCGGCACGGGCCTGCACGGCCGCATCGATCCCGACCGCCCGTTCGACATGGACGACCGGCTCTACGCCCCCGTCCGGGACCTCGGATCGTGGCTGCACGAACTCGTCCCGATCCTCCGGGACGCACCGCTGATCATGATCGCCCCGCACGCGGCCTGGCACAACTTCCCCGTGCACGCCCTGCTGCTGCCGGAGCTGTGGGAGACCGGCCGCAACCCGGCCCTGACCTACGTGCCGAGCATCGGCGTCGCCGAGGACCTGCTCCGCCGCGCCGCGGAGCGCCCGTCCGCCCTCACCACCGCCGCGGTCGCGGCCGTCCCGGCGCGCGCCGCCGAGGCGGAGCAGTTCACCGGCTGCCGGGACCGGATCGCCGCGGCGCTGCGCGGCTCCGGCGTCCGCGTGGACGAGCCGTCCGCGCGCGACACCACACCGGACGAGGTGATGTCCGTCCTCGCGAAGACCGACCTCGTCCACGTCCTGGCGCACGGCTGGTACCGCGACAACGCCGAGGCGATGGACTCCGGCCTGGCCCTCTCCCGGACCGGGACCGACGACGGCCGGCTGTCCGGACGCGACCTGCTCGGCGGCGCGATGGCCGCCGCCCACGTCACCTTCCAGGCGTGCTCGCTCGGACGCGTCGTCGTCTCCGCCGGCGACGACCAGTGGGGGCCCGCGCGGGCCGCCCTGCTCGCGGGCGCCGACAGCGTCCTCGCCCCGATGTGGGACGTCGACCTGCGCTCGTCGACGGAACTGATCGCCCGCTTCTACGAGTCCTACCTGAAGGGCGGCGTCACCAAGGCGCGTGCCTTCACCGAAGCGCAGCGCTCGATGTACCGGTCCGGCGGCGCCTGGCGGCATCCCTACCACTGGGCCGCCTTCAAACTGACGGGGGTCTGACCATGCCCGAGCTCGAACCCGCCCTCGCCTCGCTCACCGACGCGCAGGTGGCGCAGGTGCTGCAGCACCTGTTCAGCCACTTCGACGACAGCGAGGTCCCGGCGGTCACCCAGGACGAGATCGACGCCCGCGTCGGCGCCGACCGCGCCTTCCTCGGCGACCTGGCGGCCGCCGCCGGGCCCCCGCCCGCCGCGCCCGAGGACGGGGACGTCCGCGCCCTGATCGCAGCGCTGGCGGAGGCCGTCCCGGAGACCCGCCCGGCCATCGACGCCGCCATCGACCGGGCCGAGTCCGAGCGGACCCTGCCGATCGACCACGACACCGCCCTGAGCGTCCTGGCGATAGCGACGTCGGCCGCGATACTGCGCCCCAAGTTCACCTTCCGCCGCACGAGGAAGCAGGACGGCGACGACCTCCAGATCGACCTGGACATCCGCGGCACCCAGGGCATGGGCCGCGTCCTGGACATCATCACGCGCTTCCTGAACCCCTGAGCGTGTGCGGCGCGTCACCCGAGCCGGGCGCGGAGGTGTAGGCGCACGTCTCGGCCTGTGACCGCTGGTGTTCCCTGAGCGCGGCCGTCTCGGCGTCGCCGTTGCCGGGTCGATGAGAGGTGCGTGAGAGGCGGGTTAAGCGGGGGTGGGCGCGGCGGGCGCAGCTTTGAGGCTCGTCTCAGGGACGGTTCACGGCATGCGAATGCGGCCGCCCGAGCGTGGGGGCCATGAGCGAACCGATCCTGTTCCCGCGAGAGCGGCGGTCCCCGCGTGGGCCGCGCCGGCGCCTGGTCGAGGTCGTGGTGCCGGTCTACAACGAGCAGCACGTGCTGGAGCACAGCGTCCGCCGGCTGCACGACTTCCTGACGACCGGGCTCCCCTACGACTTCGTCATCACGATCGCCGACAACGCCAGCACCGACCGGACCTGGGACGTCGCGCGGCGGCTGGCCGGCGCGCTGGCGCCGGTCCGGGCCGTCCACCTGGACCGCAAGGGGCGGGGCCGGGCGCTGCGGCACGTCTGGTCGGCCAGCGTCGCCGACGTGGTCGCCTACATGGACGTGGACCTGTCCACCGACCTCAACGGGTTCCTGCCGCTGGTGATGCCGCTGCTGTCGGGGCACAGCGACCTCGCCATCGGGTCGCGGCTGGCGCGCGGCGCGCACACGGCCCGCGGCCCCAAGCGGGAGATCATCTCGCGCTGCTACAACCTGCTGCTGCGCACCGTGATGCGCGCCCGGTTCTCCGACGCCCAGTGCGGGTTCAAGGCGGCCCGGACGGAGGTCGTCCAGGCGCTGCTGCCCGTCGTCGAGGATGAGGAGTGGTTCTTCGACACCGAGCTGCTGCTGCTCGCCGAGCGGGTCGGCCTGCGGGTGCACGAGGTGCCCGTCGACTGGACCGACGACCCCGACAGCCGCGTCGACATCGTGCGGACCGCGCTGGACGACCTGCGCGGCATGGCCCGGGTGCGGCGGCGCATCATGCAGGGCCGCTTCACCGCCGCCGTCCCCTCGCCGCGGGCGCGCGCGTCCTTCGGCATGGCCGCGTAGGGGGGCGGCAACGATGACCACCACCATCGTTCCCGGAACGGGAACCGCCACGCCGCCCGCCCACGCCCGGCCCAAGGCGAGCGGCCCTTGGCCGGCGCGCGCGGCGCTCGGCGCGATCATGGCGCTGGCCACCGTGCTGTACGGCTGGGGCGTCTGGTCGCAGTCCGGCAACTCCTACTACGCCGCCGCCGTCCTGTCCGGGACCAAGAGCTGGAAGGCGTTCTTCTACGGGTCGCTGGACGCCGGCAACTACATCACCGTCGACAAGCCGCCGCTGGCCCTGTGGACACAGGAGCTGGTCGCGCGCGTGATCGGGGTGAACGGATGGAGCCTGGTCGGCCCGTCCGTCGTGATGGGGGTGGCGGCGGTCGCCGTCCTCTACGCGACGGTGCGGCGAGCGTTCGGCACGACCGCCGCGCTCATCGCGGCGCTCGTCCTGGCCCTGACGCCGATCACCGTCGCCATCAATCGCGACGACAACCCGGACACGCTGCTGGTCCTGCTGCTCGTGCTCGGCGCCTGGGCCCTCCAGCGGGCCGTGGAGTCGGGAAGGCTGCGCTGGCTGGCGGCGTGCGCGCTGTTCGTCGGGCTGGGCTTCAACACCAAGATGATGCAGGCCTTCCTGGTCCTGCCCGCGTTCGCGCTGGTGTACCTGCTCTGCGCGCCCGGCGGACGGCTGCGGCGCGTCCGGCACCTGGCGGTGGCGGGCGGTGTGCTGGCCGTCGCGTCCGCATGGTGGATGCTGATCGTGGACGCCGTGCCCGCGTCGAGCCGTCCCTACATCGGGGGCAGCACCGACGGCTCGGTGTGGGACCTCGTCATCGGCTACAACGGCCTCGGACGGATCTTCGGCGAGAACGGCGGAGGCGGCGGGGGCGGGGGCGGCCAGGGCGGCGGCTTCGGCGGCGCCGCCGGCATCGGACGGCTGTTCAACGACACGATGGGCGGCCAGATCTCCTGGCTGCTGCCGTTCGCCGCGATCGCCCTGGTCGCCGGGCTGGTGCTGCGCGGACGCAGTCCCCGTACCGACCTCAAGCGGGCGGCGCTGCTGCTGTGGGGCGGCTGGCTGGCTGTCCACTTCGCGGTGTTCAGCCTCAGCGAGGGCACCTTCCACCCGTACTACACGACCGCGATGGCGCCCGCGATCGCGGCGCTGGCCGGGGCCGGCTGCGTGATGATGTTCGGCGCGCCGCGCCGGATGTCCTGGACGCTGCCGTTCGCGGTCGCGGTCACCGGCGGCTGGGCGTTCTTCCTGCTGCGCCGGACGCCGTCGTGGCACCCGTGGCTGCCCTGGACGGTCGCGGCGCTCGCGGCGGTGGCGGTCATCGGGCTCGACCTGCGCCGCGCCCCGCGCCGCCTGGCCGTCGCCGCGGCGGCGATCGGGCTGGTCGCGGTGCTCGCCGGTCCCGCGGCGTACGCGGCGTCGGCCGCGTCGAGCGGCGCGAGCAACGGCAGCAACCCGACCGCCGGCCCGGCCAGCCAGGGCGGCATGGGCGGCTTCGGCCACGGCGCCCCGACCGGCGGCGGACCGGGCTCCTCCGGGCAGAAGGGCCGCTTCCCGACCCCGCCGTCCGGACAGGGCGGGCAGCCCTCAGGCAGGGGCGGCGCGATGGGCGGCGGGCCCGGCGGCGAGGTCGGCTCCCAGCTCGTCTCGTACCTGGAGAAGAACCAGGGCGACGCCACCTGGCTGGTCGCCGTCTCCAGCGCGCAGAACGCCTCGTCGATCATCCTTCAGACAGGCCGTCCGGTCATCGCCATGGGCGGCTTCACCGGCAGCGATCCCGCGATGACGGTCGCCAAGCTCCAGAAATACGTCCAGGAGGGCAAGCTGAAGTACGTGCTGCTGGGCGGCGGCGGTGGACCCGGCGGAGGCTCGGCGAACAGCGCCGTCACCGCCTGGATCAAGCAGCACGGCACGGTCGTCAGCGCGTCGCAGTACGGCGGGACGTCCAGCTCAGGCACGCTCTACAAACTGACCAAATGACGCCACGACCTCCGGCCGTCCTGATGGCCACCAAGTGACCCGAGCCTCTACTAGAGCATGGATCAAGATGCGGGGAGCGTGAACACCAGGACCAGCACCAGCAACGGCGGCATCAGCGACGCCAGCGCCGAACACGCCCGCGCGGCCGACCAGCGACGCCGCCACGGCAACAGCCACGCGGTCGCGATGGCCGCGAGCACAACGGGCCAGCCGAACTCGAGAATGCCGTAGATCAGGTCCAGGTGCCTCATCAACGCCGGCGGGCAGTCGTCGGGGCCGCAGGCATCGGTCGCCATGGCGGAAAGCCCCCCGAGAATCAGAGCGGCCGGTCCGAGCAGCAGCACGAGCACCGTCGCGAGGAGCGGCGCCACCCAGGCCTGAGGATCACGATCACGTCCAGTGGCAGCCGAGCCGAGGGCTGCCGGAGAGTGCTGTGTCGTCATAGGAAAAGTGAATCGGCCAGGAGGAGCCCAGGGCATGGGTGCACGTGCTCATCCGGTCCGGGTCATGTACTCAGCCGGGCTCTCACCCGACCGCCGGCACCCCGGCGGCGTCGCCGTCTGGCCGCGGTCACCCGGGCGGGTTCACCGGGCGGCCTTCTGCGGGGCTGGGGCGGAGGAAGGTGTTCATGGCGTCCAGCCACTCGCCTGGGGCTTCGCCGAAGGGTGCGTGGCCGGTGCCGATCTCGGCGGTCGCCGCCCCGGGGATGGCGGCGGCGAGGCCGCGTTGCAGGTCCGGGGAGACGAGCCGGTCACCGGTGGTGACGACGATCAGGGTCGGGACGCGGATCCGCGGCAGATCGTCTTCGACGTCGATCCGGTCGAGGAGATCGGCCTGCTCGGGCGTGCCCGCGGGAAACCCGCCGGCGATCCGCTGCACGACGGCGTCCAGCCTCTCGCGCGGCATGGCGTCCAGGGTGCGGGTGCTGAAGGCCATGAGTGCGCCGAATTCGGCGAGCGCCGCACGGTCTCCGCTCATGTAGAGGCGGCGCCAGATCGAATTGAACAGGCGCAATGTGGCGTCGGGCCGCGCGAATCCGGCGGTGAGCACGAGCGCGGTGACGCGGTCGGGATGCCGGACGGCGGCGCGGATCGCGATGGGGGTTCCCAGGGATATGCCGGAGACGGCGAAGGTGTCCAGCCCTTCGGCGTCGGCGGCGGCGACCAGTCGGTCCGCGAGCGCGTCCGCGTTCAGCGGGGCCTCGGACCGGGGCGCCGCCCCGGAGCCCGGCAGATCGACCCCGACCACGGTGCGGTGTGCCGCGAGGCCGTCGAGGACCGGGCCGAACTGGCGCTCGATGCTCCCGTTCGCGCCGTGGGAGAGCACCAGACCCGGGCCGGAGCCGCGGACGGTGCGCGCCGGCACCGGCTCGGGAAGGGATGCCGCCCGCGCGGTCATTCGCCGACCGCCGTCTCGTACCGCACGATGTCGGTCTTGCCGGCCCGCCGGACGTTGCGAGAAAGCGCGATCCCGAACAGAGCGCCGACGGCGCTCAGAACCGCCATCCACACCGCCGCCGAGGACATCGCGTGCGCCGAGGAATGCGCCTGTGCCAGGGAATGCGGTGGGAAGGGCGTGGCCAGGGAGAAGTACAGGGTGCCGAACGCGGCGACGCCGATGACCTGACCGAGTTGCATGGTGGTGGTCAGCACGCCGCTGGCGTCGGCCGCCTTGGCGGGCGGCACGTGGAGCAGCGACTGGGCCAGCAGCGGGCTGAGCGTCAACCCCATACCGATTCCGCAGACGACCAGCGCCGCCCATAGCAGCGGGCCGTCCTGCGTACCGTCGTGGAAACCGGCGGCGATGCCGAGGTAGGCCAGAACGCACAGGACGAGCCCCGCCGAGGACAGCAGGTGGTGGACGCGCTGCGGCAGCCTCCGCCAGTAGAAGCCCACCAGCCCGAACACCGCCGCGACCGGGGCGAAGGTCGAGCCGGCGCGCAGCGCGCCGTCCCCGAGCCCGGATTGCAGGTGTATCGCCAGGGTGAACATGAACCCGCCGTAGGCGATCTGCATGCACGTCAGGGCGCTGATGCCGGGCGCGATCGCGGGCGCCCGCAGGACGGCCGGGTCCAGCAGCGGATCACCCCCGCCGGCCGCGACGTTCCGCTCGACCAGGACGAAGATCCCCGCCAGTGCGACCCCGGCGGCGACGCACAGATACGTCCAGACCGGCCAGCCCGCCTCGTGCCCCAGCACCAGCGGAACGACGACCAGGGACACCGCGGGCACGGCGATGGCGAGCCCGGCGGCGTCGAGCCGGCGCGTGCCGCGGGGGGCGTCGGCGGGGACGAGCCTCGGGACGAGCGCCATCAGCAGGGCGCCGAGCGGCACGTTGACGAGGAAGACCGGGCGCCACGAGGCGCCGAGCAGATCGGCGTTGACCAGGACGCCGCCGAGGACCAGCCCCGCCAGCGCGCCGACCGACAGCACGACGCCGTAGGCCGACAGCGCGGTGGCGCGCGCCGCGCCCTCGAAGCGCATCTGGATGACGCTGATGATCTGCGGGACCATGACCGCCGCGCCCGCGCCCTGGACGAGCCGGGCACCGATCAGCAGCGCGCCGTCCGGCGCGATTCCGCAGACCAGGGAAGTGACCGTGAAGATGGCGGCGCCCCACAGGTACATCCGCCGCCGGCCGTAGAGGTCGCCGAGGCGCGCCCCGGTGATCAGCAGCATGGCGTAGGTGACGGTGTAGCCACCGACCACCAGTTGCAGGGACGCGCCCGAGGCGTGCAGGTCGGCGCCTATCGCGGGCACCGCGACGTTGACGATCGTGACGTCGAGCAGGGCCATGAACTGGCCGAGCAGGAGCACCGCCAGCATCGTCCACGGCCGCCCTTCCCGCTGCGGCGTAGGGCCGGGCGGTCTGGCCGTGAGATTCAGGCCGGCCATATCGGTTCCCCCTTTGCGTCGGTCGCGCGGTGCCGGGACGGCGGTGCGCGGTCACCCGTACCGATACGAGCCGCCGCGGAACTTCATCGGTCACCCGGCTTCAGGCCCGCCGCACCGCGCGCAACGCGCCGGTCCAGCGGAGCCGGCGCCGCGGGCGATGAGTTTCCGCGTCACCAGGGATCTGTACAGGTGACGGACCGGTACCGAGCACGCGCAAGCGCGACGAGGGTGGGGGGACCATGCGGCAGCCGAGCGCGACGACGCAGAGCGGGGAGGACTTCGCGCGCCTCGCCGATCCGTACCGGCCGGAGCTTCTGGCGTACTGCTACCGCATGCTCGGTTCCGTCCATGACGCCGAGGACCTCGTCCAGGAGATCCTGCTGCGCGCGTGGCAGGCGTACGGCGGGTTCGAGGGCCGCGCGTCGCTGCGCACCTGGCTGTACCGGATCGCGACCAACACCTGCCTGAGAGCGTTGGAGAACCGTGTCAGGCGGCCGCTGCCGTCCGGGCTGGGCGGCCCAGCCGAGGACCCGGACGCGCCCGCGTCCACGGCGATGCCCGAAGTGCCCTGGTTGCAGCCGATCCCGGAAACGCTGTACGGGGCGGATCCGGCCGACCCCGCGTCCGTCGTCGCCTCCCGCGCGGGGATACGGCTGGCCCTGATCGCGGCGCTGCAGTACCTGCCGCCCCGGCAGCGCGCGGTGCTGATCCTGCGCGACGTGCTGCGCTGGCAGGCTCCCGAGGTCGCCCGGCTGCTCGGCGTCTCGGCCGCGGCGGTCAACAGCCTGCTGCAACGCGCCCGCGCGCAGCTCGGCCGCGCCGCGCTCTCCGAGGACGACATCGCCGAACCGACCGATCCGCAGGTGCGCGGCCTGCTCGACCGGTACGCCGCGGCGTTCCAGACGGCGGACGTCGCGGCGCTGATGCGGCTGCTCACCGCGGACGCCGTGTATGAGATGCCGCCGATCCCGGTCTGGTTTCTGGACGCCGGACGGTCGGGCGCTTCCTCGAACCGAGGCTCCCCGGATCACCTGCCGACATCCGTGTCGTACCGGCCGCCGCCAACGGCCAGCCCGCACTCGCCACCTACCGGCGCGGCCGCGACGGCATGCTCCACGCGCACTCGATCCAGGTCCTCACCATCGAGGCGTCGCTCATCGCACGGGTCACCTCGTTCCAGGACCCGGCACTGTTCGCGACGTTCGGCCTGCCCGACGCCCTGCCTCCAACAAACGAGCCGACCATGGACTGACCGCCGGCGGCGGGGCGAAGGTCCGGCTCGGTCAAAGCGGCTTGCTCGCCTTGATGTACTCGGCTCCCAGGACGTTCAGGAGGGCCAGAGCCTCGGCGGCAGGCGATCCCGGGGGCGCGCTGTAGAGCACGAGGTGCTGGTCGCGGTCGGTGAGGGCGAGCGCGTCGCAGTCCACGGTGACCTCCCCGACGACCGGGTGCCGGAAGGTCTTGGTGAGCATCGGCGCGGCTTGCACGTCGTGCCGCTGCCACAGCCGGTCGAACTCGGGGCTGCCGGCGCGGAGCTCGTCGACGAGCGCGGTCACGGCGGGGTCGGACGGGTACCGGGCGAGGGTGGACCGCAGTCCCATCACGACCTGGTGCCGGAACTCCGCGGCGTCGGAGACCCCGTACAGCGGGGCGTCAGGGCGCGCCGGTCCGAGGAAGGCCCGGCGCGCGAGATTGCGGTCCCTCGGGGCGAGTTCGGCGAAGTCCTCCATGAGCGCGGCGGCGAGGTCGTTCCACGCGAGCACCTCGAACGCGGCGGACATCACGAAGGCGGCCGTCTGCGGCAGCCGCTCGAGCAGCGCCAGGATGCTCGGGCGGACGTCGCGCCGGTGCAGCCCGGTACGGCTGGGCGCCGTGCCCGCCAGGACGTGCAGGTGATCGGACTCGGCGCCGGTGAGCCGCAGCGCGCCCGCGATCCCCGCGAGGACCTCCCCCGAGGGACGCGGCGCCCTGCCCTGCTCGAGCCGGACGTAGTACTCGGTGGAGATGTGCGCGAGGACCGCCACCTCCTCGCGGCGCAGCCCCGGTGTGCGGCGCCGCGGGCCCGCGGGCAGGCCGACGTCCTACGGTTTGAGCCGCTCGCGGCGGCTACGCAGAAACGCCCCTAGTTCCCGTTTGTCCATACTCCAAGTATGCGCGCTGCACGGCGATGCATCCTGGTACCACCTGTGCCTGCATCCGGGCTGATGGTCGGCCTGACACTCGGTGCCATGACCGACGACATCGACATCGCACCCATCGGCCTGCTGTCCGGCAAGGTCGTGTTCATCACCGGCGCCAGCCGCGGCATCGGGGCGGCCGCGGCGCGGCTGTTCGCCGCCGAGGGCGCCGCCGTCGTGCTCGCCGCCCGCGGCACCGACGCCCTCGAGCGCATCGTGAAGGAGATCCGCGCCGGCGGCGGCGCCGCCGACGCCGTCACTCTCGACCTGGCCGACCCCGCGAGCATCCGCGCCGCGGTCGACCGCGTCGAGGACCTGCACGGGCGGCTCGACGGAGCCTTCAACAACGGCGCGGCGGGCCAGCGGCCCGGCCCGCTCGACACCACCGCCGATGAGGACATCGACGAGCAGTTCGCCGTGAACTTCCGCGCCCACTGGACCGCCATGAAGGCCGAGGCCGCGCTCATGCGCCGCGGCGGTGGCGGGGCGATCGTCAACACCTCCAGCATCGGCAGCCGCCGTGCGAACCCCGCCCTGCCCGCCTACGGCGCGATGAAGCGCGCTCTCAACAGCATCACCGAGACCGCCGCCGCCACCTGGGGACCGGAGGGGATCCGCGTCAACGGCATCACCCCCGGCGGCACCGCCACGGAGATGATCGAGGAGTGGGAGGCGGTGTCGCCCGGCATCATCGAGGCGAACAACGCGGCGACCCCGCTCGGCCGGATGGCCCGGCCCCGCGAGGTCGCCGAGGCCGCCGCGTGGCTCCTCAGCGACAGGGCCTCGATGGTGACCGGAGCGATCCTGCCCGTCGACGGCGGCGCCGGCGCCTGAAACCCCGGCGCTCACGACGCCGTGACGGGGGGTGATCCGTCAGGGCGCGACGGCGCGGGCGACGCATTCGCGCAGGAGGGCCCGGCGGCGGTCGTGGTCGGTGGCGGGCTCATCGGCGGTGGCGGCGTAGAAGCCGCTGGCCGGCGACCATGCGCAGGCCATGGCGATGACCAGGGCGATCAGATCGAGGGGGTCGCCCTGGCGGAGCCGTCCGGCGGCCTGGGCGGCGGCGAGGGCGGCGAGTTTCGGTTCGTCGCCGGGGTTGTCGGTGAGGCGTCCTGCCGGACGCCGTTCCAGCCGCAGCCAGGCCATGAGGCGGACCAGTTCGGGGTGGCGCAGGTTCTCGTCGTACATGCCCACGGCCCAGCCGGGCAGGTCGTCGGCGTCGAACGCGACGGCGCTCATGAGCCGGTCGGCGTGGTCGGCGATCACCGCGTCGAACAAGCCGTCCTTGCTGCCGAAGTAGCCGTACACCTGAGCCTTGTTGCTGCGCGCGGCGGCGATGATGCGGTCGATCCTGGCGCCGGCGATGCCCCACCGGGCGAACTCCTCGGCGGCCGCGTCCAGAATCCGGCGCCTGGTCGCGAGGCCCTTCGGGGTGGTCGGTAGTTCGGGCACGACGTCCACTCTAGCAGACTGACTAGTCGGTTTGTTTCTTGGCGGGAGGTGGCCTACGCTCAAAAAAGACCGAATAGTCTGTCTGGAGGAAGCATGCGGACCACCACCGGCTGGATGAGCACCGAGGGCACCACCGCACTGCGCCGCGTCCCGGTCGAGCGCCGCGACCTGCGCGACGACGACCTCGCGGTCCGCGTCGACTACTGCGGCGTGTGCCACAGCGACCTGCACCGGATCGCCGGCCTTCTCGGGGAGGGCGCCCTGGTCCCCGGTCACGAGTTCACCGGCACGGTCACCGCCGTCGGCGCCGCGGTGACCGCGTTCTCGGCCGGTGACCGGGTCGCCGTCGGGACGATCGTCGACTCGTGCGGAGCCTGCGAGATGTGCCGGGCCGGGCAGGAGAACTTCTGTTACGAGGGCCCCGTCACCACCTACGGCGGCACCGACCGCATCGACGGCACCAGGACCCAGGGCGGCTACAGCCGCGAGTACGTGCTGCGCGACCGGTTCGCCTACCACCTGCCGGACGGGCTCGGCCCGGCCGCCGCCGCCCCGCTGATGTGCGCCGGGATCACCGTCTGGGAGCCCCTGCGCGCGGCCGGGATCGGGCCCGGGAGCCGGGTCGCCGTGGCCGGCCTCGGCGGGCTGGGCCACCTGGGGGTGAAGCTGGCCGCCGCACTCGGCGCCGAGGTCACCGTCCTCAGCCGCACGCCCGCCAAGGCCGGCGACGCTCACAAGCTCGGAGCGGCCGACACCCTGATCACCGCCGACGACCGGCAGATCCGGCTCGCACGCGGCAGGTTCGACCTCGTCCTGGACACCATCCCCGCCCCGCACGACCTGTCCCCGCTGCTGCGCATGGCGGCGCTGGACGGGACCCTCGCCCTGCTCGGCTACCCCCTGGAGCAGCCGGTCCGGATCCTCGACCTGGTTCAGGGCCGCAAGAAGCTGACCTCCTCCGGCACGGGCGGCCGCCGCCGCACCGCCGAGCTGCTGGACTTCTGCGCCGGCCACGCCATCACGGCCGACGTCGAGGTACTGCCCTCGGCGCGCGTTCAGGAGGCACTCGACCGCCTCGGCCGTGGTGACGTCCGCTACCGCTTCGTGCTCGACCTGTCCGACCTCGACCAGCCCACCGGCTCATGAACCGCCCCCGCGCCACAGGCCCAGCCGACAGTCACGATTGACCGGGCGAATAGGGGACGCTCGTCGGCGCGGTCGTCACATGGGTCCCAGCGGTCACAGAAGACTGACCCCGGTAACGAGGAAGACCCCGGAGCTTGCCGCTCCGGGGTCTGATTCGTCACTGTGGGGCTAGGACTTTCGTCTGCACCCCGAAGTGGGCGAGGAGGGATTTGAACCCTCACATCCTTTCGGACACACGGACCTGAACCGTGCGCGTCTGCCGTTCCGCCACCCGCCCAGGGTGTCGTCCCGTCTCCGGGCGCTTGAAAAGGCTAGCACGGTCGCAGCAGTGGTTAGGTACTCGGATACTTCTCGCGAACCTTCGCACCGATACGATCGTCTACCAGTGGGGAGAGGAGGTGCCCGTGGGCGTCATTCAGCGCTTCGAGCGACGGCTCGAGGGCATGGTCGAAGGGGCCTTCGCCCGTGCCTTCAAGTCGGAGCTGCAGCCGGTCGAGGTGGCCAGTGCTGTGCAGCGCGAGATGGACGATCGGGCCGCGATCGTGGCGCAGGGCCGCACGCTGGTCCCGAACGACTTCGTCGTCGAGATCTCTCAGCAGGACGGGCAGCGGCTGCAGGTGTACGCCGACAGCCTGAGCCAGGAGCTGGCGAATCTGGCGCGCGAGTACGCGAAGGAGCAGGGGTACTCCTTCGTGGGTCCGGTGCGCGTCCGGTTCGAGAACGCGGGGGACCTCGCCACGGGCATGTTCCGCATCCGGTCCGGTGTGATCCGGGGGTCCACCGTGGAGGGCGGGGAGATCCGCCAGCCGGTGAGCGACGTGCCGCAGGGCGGGCGGGGCGGCGCCTTCGCCGGCAACCCGCGGCTCCTGGTGACGACCGCGGTGGAGGGCTCCGACACCACGCAGCGCACTTACGAGATCAACACTCCGGTCACCCTGCTGGGCCGCGGCACCGACTGCGACCTGCGTCTCGTGGATCCGGGCGTGTCCCGGCACCATGCCGAGATCCGCGTAGAAGGTCCCGAAATCGTGCTCGTGGATCTAGGGTCGACCAACGGCTCGTTCGTGAACGGGCAGCCGATCCGGCGGGTGACGCTGGTGGACGGCTCCCGGGTCACGATGGGCCGCACTACCCTTGTGTTCCGCCGCGATAGGGAGTAACCCCGACTCCGAT